>JAGWTI010000076.1 GCA_028876065.1 Nitrospirota bacterium | reverse complement strand
TGTTCAAGAACGGCTGTTCCTGAAGCGCCTGGCCGGTCAGGGAAGAAGCCAGGACCTCTTCGCCGGTCTTCGGATCACGAGTCGGTTGAACCTCGATCATCGTCGGTCCCTCCACAAAGTCGATGCCATCACGATGCGCCTACGTCAGAGACGGCGGGTCTCCGGTAATCAGCCGCGCCCCCCGTTGGAGCGTCACATACGAATAGATCCAGTTGACCATGACGAGCAGACGATTGCGAAACCCGACCAGGAACACGATGTGGATCGCAACCCAGGCGAGCCAGGCGACGAAGCCTGAGAGCCTGAGGCCTCCGAACACCTGTCCCACCGCGGCTCCCCGGCCGATGGTGGCGAAGCTGCCCCGATCCCGGTAACGGAACGGCCTCAGGGGCTGTCTCTCGAGGGCCAGCCGGATGTTCTCCGCCGCATGGCGGCCCTCCTGCATGGCGGCCGGCGAGACGCCGGGGATCAAGGCTCCCTCCTGCTCCAGCGCAGCCAGGTCGCCGATCACGAATATCTCCGGATGGCCGGGCACCGTCAAGTCCCGATTCACGAGGACGCGCCCGGCGCGATCCAGGGGCACGTCCAGGGACCGGGCCAGCGGAGAGGCCTGGACGCCCGCGGCCCAGATCACGGTCCTGGCGCCGATCCGTTCCGCTCCCAGAGCGACCGACGTCCCGGTGATCTCGGTCACCCGCAGGCCCGTCCGCACCTCGACGCCCAGGCGCGCGAGTTGGCGCCGCGCGTTCTCCGCCAGCGCCGGCGGATAGGAGGGGAGAATGTGGGGCAAGCCTTCGACCAAGAGAATGCGCGCCTGCTGCGGATCGATGCGGCGGAAATCGTGGGCGAGGGCATGGCGCGAAATCTCCGCCAGGGCGCCGGCCATTTCGACGCCGGTCGGTCCGGCTCCGATGATCACGAAGGTCATCCACTCCCGCCGGCGCGCCTCATCGGGTTCCCGTTCGGCCGCCTCGTAGGCGAGGAACACGCGGCGGCGGATGTCGAGCGCGTCCTCCACGCTCTTGAGGCCGGGCGCGTGGGCGCGCCAATCCTCACGGCCGAAATAGGAATGGGTGGCGCCGGTGGCCAGGATCAGAACGTCGTAGCCGAGAGCCCCGTCGGTCAGGACCACGCGCTTCCTTTGCGTATCGATCGAGGCGGCTTCCGCCAGGATCACGGAGACGTTGCGCTGGCGGCGGAGAATGCTCCGGATCGGCGCGGCGATGTCGCTGGGATTGAGCGCGGCCGTGGCCACCTGGTAGAGCAGGGGCTGGAACAGGTGGTGGTTGCGCCGGTCGACCAGGGTGATGCGGACCGGAGCCTGCCGGAGGGCTTTGGCCGCGTAGAGACCGCCGAACCCCCCGCCCACGATCACGACATGCGGTTGCGTGTCATCTTGACCCGATGTGGCGTGCATAGGTCCGCGCCGGCCCCCGGAGCTAGAGATTGCGGCCCGAGCATACTCCGGGGCGCGATGCGAATCCACACCGAAAGCGGGGGCTCGTTGCTTTTCCCGCTGCGTTTCCGATAAGAGAACGGAGATTCGTTCACCATCCGGCACGGGGAGCGACGCAAACGGTGCGGTGCCTGTGAGTCAACTCCGTTCCTACGGGTCGCCCTGGCGTGCCCTGTCCCATCGCAACTTCGCCCTGTTCCTGACCGGACACGGCATGTCCGTCTGCGGCACCTGGATGCAAAGCCTGGCCCAGGCCTGGCTGGTCTGGCGGCTGACCCATTCCCCCTTTCTGCTGGGACTCGTGGAATTTTTGAACCGAGCGCCGATCCTCTTCCTCGGCGTGTTCGCCGGGCTCGCGGCAGACCGCTGGCCCCGCTACCGCCTGATGGTCCTGACCCAGAGCCTGCTGCTCCTGTTGGCCGGGGTCCTGGCCGCGCTCACGCTCAGCGGAATCGTCACCGTCGGCTGGATCATGGGCCTGGCCTTTCTCCAGGGACTGGTCTACGCGCTGGAAACCCCGGTGCGGCAGACCTTCATGACCGACCTGGTGCCGCGCGCCGACATGCCCTCGGCCATCGGGTTGAATTCGTCCATGTTCAATTCGGCGCGCGTCATCGGCCCCTCGATCGCCGGGGTGCTGGTCAGCCGGGTCGGCGAAGGCATCTGCTTCGCGATCAATACGGCCAGCTTCCTCGTGATCCTCGGCTGCCTGGCGGCCATGCGCCTGCCTCCGCCGCAGCCGGGCGCGACCACCGGGTCGCTCGGGCTGCTCCGCGAAGCCTTCGGCTACGCCTGGCGGACGCCGCACGCCCGCGCCTTGCTGCTCATGGCCCTGGTATTGAGCGTCGCCGCCATGCCCTACACGACGCTCTTGCCCGTGTTCGCCGCCGAGGTGCTGGACATAGGCCCCAACGGGCTGGGACTCCTGATGGCCGCAACCGGGGTCGGCGCCCTGACCGCGGCGCTCCGGCTGGCCAGACGCAGTACCTTGCAGGGGCTCAAGACCTCCATCGCCAAGGCCGTGACTCTGTTCGGATCCGGCCTGCTGGCCCTGGCCCTGAGCCAGACCCTGTGGCTCTCCATGCTGATCCTGGTGATCGTCGGGTTCAGCATGGTCAGCAGCCTGGCCGGCACCAACACGATGCTGCAGAGTCTCGCGCCAGAAGGCATGCGCGGGCGTGTGGTCAGCCTCTATACGACGGCCTCGTTGGGCTGCACGATCTTCGGCAGCCTGCTGGCCGGCTCCAGCGCCAGCTATTTCGGCGCCCAGGCCACGGTCGCGGCCGGCGGCGTCCTGACGCTGATCGCGGCGCTGGTCTTTTGGCGCGCGTTGCCGGCGATCGCCAAACACTTGCAGGAACATCAGCTCTTGCCGCCCGAGAACCTGCCCGCCGGCTGAGCGGGCCAGGCGACGCTTGCATCGCCCAAACGAAACCCCTACCATGCGCCCATGTCCGGCACGACTCCCATTGCGCCCCAACACAGACGGAGCTTCGCCCAAACGACGCCGCTCTTGGCCCTGCTGTGGCTCTGTCTCCTGAGCGGCTGTGTCGGCACCAGCTCGCTGGTGCTCGGGGCAGGGGCCGGCACCGCGACCGGATCCGGCGTCGCCTATACCATGGACAGCATCGCCTATAAGACCTTCACCTCGCCGCTCGACCAGGTCGCCGAAGCCACCAGGGCAACCCTCAAGTCCATGGAGTTTCCCATCCGGTGGGAATCGCGCAATACATCCGGGGTGGACATCATGGCCAAAGCCGGCAATCCGTCCGAGACGCTGGAGATCGAGATCGACCTCGAACGGCTGAGCCCTCAGGTCACCCGCATGCGCATCGTGGCCAACCGCGGCTTGTTTTTGAAGGACGCAGCCACCGCCACGGAGATTATCCGGCTGGTCTCAAAACAACTGGACGAGCGGGATCGGACCGCCGCCCCGGCTCAGGATCAGCCGGCCCAAGCCTCTGCTCCCCCGGCCAAACCGTGACCGGTACGATGGCATGAAACGGACCTGGGTCATCGTCCTTACGGCTCTGAGCCTGCTCGGCCTCGCGGGACTGATCGCGCTGTACCTGCGGCTCGGCTCACTGATCAAGGCGGGCGTCGAACGGATCGGGCCGCTGGTCACCAAGACCCCCGTCTCCGTGGACACCGTCACGATCTCGCTCCTCTCCGGCTGCGCGACCGTCACGGGGCTGGTTGTCGGTAATCCTTCCGGCTACCGGACGCCGCGTGCCCTGTCGATCGGCTCGACGAAGGTCTGCGTCGCGCCCGCGTCGCTGTTTGGGAATCCGTTGATCGTCACCGCCGTCACGGTGGAGCAACCGGTCGTCACGCTCGAAGGCCTGTTCGGCGACAGCAACCTCAGCCGTATTCAATCCAACGTGCACACCTTCGCCGGAGCCGCCGACAAAGGGGCAAAGACCGCACCGGCGGGCGGGGAGCGCCGCATCCTGGTCAAGGAGTTCCGCCTCACGAAGGGACAGGTGACGGTGTTCCTGAAGGCCGGGCTGCTTGGCGACCGGAGCATGGAGATGGGCTTGCCCGACGTGCATCTGCGCGACATCGGCCGGGAAACCAACGGGGCCAAGCCGGAAGAGCTGGCCTCGGCCATCTCGACGGCTGTGTTCAACGCCATCAAGCGCGCCGTGACCGGCTAGCCACCGGACCTCTCGTCGAAGGCAGGTGCAACGGCCGTTTATTCCTGGCGGGCCTGGCGGGAGCGCGCCCAGACCATGCCGGTCTGTTCCTTGGCGCTGAACCCCAGTTTTTCGTAGAACGCCTGCTTGTCGCGGGTGCAGAGCCAGAACAGCTCGACCCGCTTGAGCGAAGGATGGTTGAGGATGCGCTGCATGATCTGGGTGCCGATGTCCTGTCCTTGATAGTCCTTGGCCACGATCACGTCCCAGATCGACGCGCGGTAGACATAGTCGGTGAGGACGCGGCCGAAGCCGACGAGCCTGGGCCCATCCCACACCGAGAGGGCCAGATCCGTATGCGCCAGCATCTCCCGCACGTCCGCCTCGGTCCGCCCGGCCGCCCAAGGCGCCTGGAGGTAGAGCCGCACGAGCTGCGCCGGATCAATGTCTTGTCGTTCCGAAAAGGTCACCATAGGCTTGAGTGGAAGGACTCCCTTGTATTACAGTAGGGCCCGTTGCGTCCATCGGTCGAGAGGGTAAGAATGGCTCAACTCGTCAAAGCCTGTCCCCGGTGCGGCCTGCTCATGTGGGTGCAAGAGGGCCAGATCGAGTACCTGAATGAAAACACCGTGCGCACCACCTGCCCCCACTGCAAACAATTGGTCCGGGTGACCTTGGTCTCGCGGGGAGCCAATGCGGCCGGCCCCAAGATGGGCCACTGAAACCCAATGATACATTATGAATGATGAATGATAACCGGTCGGACCGTCCGTTCATCACTCATCGTTCAGCATTCATCGTTTCTTCGCGCCTGCGTCACAGCAGCCCCTTCCCCGCCCCTTCCAATTCCGGCTGATTGCCCGGCATGATCTTGTAGAGCGATTGCCGATAGTCCTTCAGCCGCTTTTCGTCGGCCGAGGCGATCGCGATTTCCTTGTCCCGCTGCATCCGCTCCAGATGGTCCAGCAAGGTGAGCAAGGGCTGCACGGCCGCCAGCACCTTGCCCGCCTCAAAGGCCTCCAGGGACTCGATGAACAGATCCGTCAGCGTGCGGAACGGCGTCGGCGCGCTCTGCGTTCGAAACCGGTAGACCGTCTGTTCGTACGCCTCGATCGCCTCGGGGGTCGGCTTGACCCCGCCTGGAATCATGGACAGATGCACCACGGCCGGCAGCTTGGCGCAGTAGGCCTTGAGCGCCGAAACCAGACTTCCGATGATTTCAAGGACCTCGCCGGTGGTCATGGGTCGCCTTTCGAGTGGCTGAGAAATACCTTGCCGGGGCCGAGGTGTCAAGCGGCGCGTGGAGGCACGCTTATTTGCGGGACGCGGCAACCCGCAGCGCCTGGAAGACCGTTTCGAAGTCCGCCGGAGCCGGGGCCGAAAACTCCCGGTATTCGCCCGTGACCGGATGGGTAAAGCCCAAGGTCCGCGCGTGGAGCATGACGCGGGGAACGTTGACCGCTCCCAGTTCCTTGACCTTACGCCCTCCATAAGTGGGGTCTCCCAGCACCGGATGGCCCAGCGCGGTCAGATGCACCCGGATCTGGTGCGTGCGGCCGGTGCGCGGGCGCAGCTCCACCCGGGTCGCCAGCTTGCCGAGCCGGTGCAGCACCAGATACGCCGTGGCGGAAGCCTTCGGATTGCCGGTGCGGGTGGAAAATTTCTTCCGCTCCTTCGTGTCCCGTCCGATCGCCAGCTCGATCACGCCTTCCTGTTTCTTGATCGCCCCCCAGGCCAGGGCTTCATAGGCCCGCGTGATGCTATGGTGCTTGAACTGCCCGGCCAGCGACCGATGCGCCTGGTCGGTCTTGGCCACCACCATGACGCCGGATGTCTCCTTGTCCAACCGATGGACCAACCCCGGACGCTCCTTGCCGCCGACGGTCGAGAGGGAACTGCCCGCGGTCCCGAAATGGTGCAGGAGCGCGTTGACCAGCGTGCCCGACCAGTGGCCCGGCGCCGGATGGACCACCAATCCCACCGGTTTGTTCAGCACGACCAGCGCCTCATCTTCGTACAAAATCTCGAGCGGAATGGCTTCGGGCTTCAGCTCCAACGGTTCGGGCCGCGGAATATCCAGCAGGATCGTGTCGCCCGGCTTGATCTTGTGGCTGGGCTTGACGGCATGGCCGTTAATGGTGATATTCCCGTCGGCGATCAGTCGTTGGAGGGCGGAGCGGGATAAGTCCGGCTCGCGGTTGGCCAAAAACAGATCCAACCGTTTCGGCGTTTCCCCCGCCGTCACCACCAGTTCGGTCAGCATGAGCCCAGCCTACCCAATCGGCGCCCCGCCCTGCAACCGGCATCCGCGTGGAGCATCGCGGGCACGAAGCGTCACCTTGTTCTGCACGGTCGGACGGAGGTAGGATACCGTATGCCCGCAACCCAAGATCGCGGCACGATCGCTGTTTCGCTCCCGAGCGATCGGGAGAAAGCAGGCCTCATGACCGGGTCAGGAAAACTTTCTCGCACCACGCTCATCGCGTCCGGCATAGGATTCCTGGTGCTGGCCGGTTTTCTCTGGGACATCGCGACCTCCTTGGGCTACGTGCCCTGGTTGCTCTACCTGCCGGCGTTGTTCTTGACCCTGCTGCTGCCCGGTCGTTGGGCGGCTCCCGGCTTGGCCGCCGTCTGCACGGCTCTCTTGTGGCTGAGGTTCCTGCATTCCTCGACCAGGGTCAACGCCGCCATCCCGGCAGCGCTGTTCAACCGCTCGTTGGGCACGGCCATCTTATGGCTCATCGTGGGCGGGTGCCTGCTCTACAAGCAGGCGGATACGGTGCTGCGCAAGAAAGACGCGCATCTGACCGCCGCGCAAGCCTTGGCCCATGTCGGCAGCTGGGAATGGGCCATCGCCACCGGGACGAATATCTGGTCCGACGAGCAGTATCGCATCTTCGGCTACGCCCCACAGGCTGTCCCGGCCACCTACGACCTGTTCGTCAACGCGGTGCTCCCGGAAGACCGGCCGCACGTGCTGGCGGCGTTGGACTCCGCGGTGGCGGGGAACACGCCCTATGACATCGAGTGCCGCATTACCCATCCCGACGGAGAGGTCCGTGCCGTCGAGTGCCGCGGAGAGCTGCATCTCGACGAGAACGGCCGCCCCGCGCGCATGTCCGGCACGGTCCTGGACATCACCGATCGGAAACGGGCCGAGGAGGCCTTGCGGGAAAACGAGGAACGCTGGCACCTGGTGCTCCAAGGCAGCAACGACGGCATTTGGGATTGGAATATTCGCGCGGGCACGGTCTTCTATTCGCCGCGGTGGAAAGCCATGCGCGGCTTCGAGGACCATGAGATCACGAACGGCATCGACGAGTGGAAGACCCGCATCCACCCCGATGACTTCACCCGCGTCATGGAGAACCTCGCCTCCTACTTCGCCAAACGGAAACCGTTCTTTGCCGAGGAGTATCGGGTCCGGTGCAAAGACGGGAGCTACATCTGGATTTTGGACCGGTGCCTGGCCCTGTGGGACGAGACGGGGACCCCGGTGCGTATGGCCGGCTCGGAAACCGACATCACCGAACGGAAGCGCGTCGAAGAGCACCTGATCCAGTCCCAGGCCGAACTGCACGCCCTGATGGCGCACATCGAGTCGGTGCGGGAGACCGAGCGGACGAAGATCGCGCGGGAATTGCACGACGAACTGGGACAAGCCTTGACCGCGCTCAAGATGGACGTGGCGCGGCTGGTCAAGGGGCTGGAAGCCATGCCCGCAAGCGGCGAGACGGCGCGGCTCCTGGACAAAACCCGCGACATGCAGGACCTCATCGACGCCTCCGTGCAGGGCATCCGCCGGCTGGTCCTGGAATTGCGCCCGCCGGCGCTGGACCATCTGGGCCTGGTCGACGCGATGAAATGGCTCGCCCAGGATTTCCAGAAGCGGCACGGCCTGGGCTGCACGTTCCATTGCCCGACGCCGCGCCTGGCGCTCGAGACCGCCGCGACCACCGCCTTGTTCCGTATCGCGCAGGAAGCCTTGACCAATGTGGCCCGGCATGCCAAGGCGACCTACGTCGCCGTTCAACTCGAACAGGCGCACGGAGAGGTCTGCTTGACCGTCGCCGACAACGGCTGCGGGCTGACCGACGGCGCCGCGGCCTCGCCGACGTCCTTCGGATTGATCGGCATCAAAGAACGGGCCCGGCTGCTGGGCGGCACCGTCGCCTTTCGCGGCCGACCCGGCCGGGGCACCCAGGTCTCGGTGCGGATTCCATGGGAGCCGGTCGCATGATCCGCATCGCCACCGCCGACGATCACGCCATCGTCCGTCGGGGACTCAGGGAGATTTTGTCCGCCGAGCCGGACATGCAAGTCTGCGGCGAAGCCGCGACCGCCGAGGAACTGCTCGACGTCGTCCGCTCGCAGGCCTGCGACGCCATCGTCCTGGACATCACGCTGCCGGGACGAAGCGGCCTCGACGTGCTCAAAGATCTCAAACAGGACCGGCCCGCACTGCCCGTGCTGGTTCTCACCATGCATGCGGAAGAGCAGTTCGGCTTGCGCACGCTCAAGGCCGGGGCCGCGGGGTATTTGAACAAGGAGAGCGCGCCGGCCGAACTCGTCAAGGCGATCCGGAAGATCGTCGCCGGCGGACGGTACCTCACCCCCTCGCTGGCCGAAGCCCTCGCCGCCGAGGCCCTCGCCCCGACCGACCGACGGCCGCATCGAACCCTCTCCAAGCGGGAAGACGAGGTCATCCGTCTGCTGGCGTCGGGAAAAACGGCGACCGACATCGGACGTCAACTCAACCTCAGCGTCAAAACCGTCAGCACGCACCGCACGCGCATCCTGAAGAAGCTTGGACTGACCACCACCGCCGAGCTGATCCGCTACGCCATCCAGCACCGCTTGATCGACTGACCGGCGGCCGTCCAGATATTCCCGGATACGGCGGACGTCTTTTGGATCGCCCGATATTGAAGTGCCGAACTCGTACCTGTCCGCATGGGACTCCAGGCTCATGCCTCTAGCAAAACCGTGCAAGACCTAGGCGGCTACCTAAGCTCGCAGAAACACGAGCAAACCGCTTTGACGGAAGGAACGTGCCACCCAGGACAAGACAGAGCCCCTCAGCGTCTCCAACGAATTCCCTCAAGAAAAACGCCGGACAGACCGTGGATATTGCGTAGAGTTGGAGTGGAAGGAGCGGAACGACCATGCTCGACTATCGGGTGGGCATGGCACAGCGGAGGACGGCATGAAAAAGCTCATCATCATGGCACTGCTGATCGGCGGCGCCTATTACCTGTACAGCCATCGAGACGCGACCAAGTCGCTGGGCATCTCGACGACGGCTCCGCTGGGCCAGGTCCAGACGCTGGATCAACATTTGACGAAGCTGGGCCTGCACAAACAGCCGAACGCCAAGATTCCCATGCCCGACTTGAACCAGGAAGCGGTCGGCACCGAATATGTGGACATGGCGCAAGTGGAGAAATCCGGCGGCTTCAAGGAATCCGTCGCCTTGGTGACGGACGACAAGGGCAACCTCAAGACCGTCGTCGGCATGTATATTCTCCCGCCCGAGATGGGCGCGTGGCGGCCGACCACCGTCTCGGCCTTCCTGCTCGGCTATTGGGGCAAGTTGGGAGGGGGAGAACTGCACTTTGCCGCCCGCACCGTCGGCTCCAACGCAAAGATCGCCGGCGTGGCCATCTTCCAACGTCAGCAGCAAGTGGCCACCTTTTCCAACGGGTCGGTGAGCGGGATTTGGGTCAAGGAAGCACCGATGGGGTACGTGACCTTGTCGCTGCAGTAGAGGTATCCGTGCCCGTGAAGACATTTCTGTCAAGCGCCCTTGCCGTGGGCCTGATGTTGGGGGGCTGCGGAGACCGGCTCGATACAGGAGCCATCCAGAAAAAGCTCAACGAGACCAACGCCCTGGCGAAACTCCGGCAATATCAAGTCGCCCAGAACGTGCTCCAGAACGAAACGGACAGTTTTGCGCGTCGGCTGCCGGACCTCTTTCAGAAAGAAGGAGGGCCGCCTGGCCGACCGGGCATGATTCCCCGCGAGTTGGCTGCGGCCTGGGGGCAAGGTCCCAACCCGGTTCCGCTCAACGGATATCTGTTCGCCGACCTCACCGACAATGCCGACGGGAGCCAACTCGATCCCCACATGCAGTTCGGGCTCTGTGCCTATCCGGCCGAACCGGGCCGCTCTGGGGACCTGCTGATGTTGATCCTGCTCGACAAGCGAACCATGACGATCTCGGAGGACAAACCCATGAGCCGCGGCGGCCACGCCATCTGGGCCAGGACTTATAAGCCCGGCGACAAGCCCGTCACCAGCTGGCCGAGCCAGGCGGAGTTCGAACGGGACTTCGTACGGCTGGATCGTTCGGTCGAGGACGCCAGGGCGTTGCTCGATACCGTCAATACGCGCAAGCCCGCCTCCTGACGTCCGGCCCCGCGCCGGGATTCTCGTCGCTCCGCCATATTCAGTATCGGATTCCGCTCGGCTATCCGCCCGACCCAGAGCCTTCCTTGATCACGGGAATGAGCGTATGCTTTGAGAAGGATGTACCGCGCCCGTCGCGGCGCGATCGGAGGCCGGTCGCACAGAGGAGGGCAATCATGGCAACCCAACGTATGCTGGTAGCGATGCTGACTCTGACGTTGGCGCTTTGGGGCGGACCCCTCTGGTCCGCGGAGAAAGACTCCGGGGCTTCGATCAAGATCGCGCCCGAGACCGTGGCCGACTATGTCCACGCCGTGATCGAGGCCGACCGGATTTTCTACACCCTGCACGTCGTCGAGCGCATGCAGGCCCACGGTGTGGCGGCGGCCTCCGAAAACTGGCGGGTCTCGCACACGCTCCCGTTGCCGGCCCAGTTCCTCAAAGAGTCCGGCGAGCTGGCCGCCATTACGGGGGCCAGGATTCAATACCGGCTCATCGGCCTCTGGCCGATCAATCCGCAGAACGCGGCTACGTCCGATTTCGAGAAGAAAGGCCTGGAGGAGGTGCGGGTGCATCCCGAACGGCCCTATACCGGCGTGGTCACGCTCGGCGGCAACCGCTATTTCCAGGCCATCTATGCGGACCGGGCCTTCGCGCAGGCCTGCATCGGATGCCACAACGCGCACCCGCGCAGCACGAAGCAGGACTTCAAGATCAATGACGTGCTGGGCGGGGTGCTGATCAGCTTTCCGCTGGAATAGACGAGGAGCACCGATCTTCGGCCATTAGAGCGTCGTGCAGCGGCTGTTGAGCAAGTGCTCCGTCTTCGTCGGAACGATCACGCAATCGTGGTGGCCGCCGAAATTCGGCATGTAGCCGACCGGCTCCAACGTGTCCTGCGTGAAGATGAAGACCCCGCTGGACATGCGCTGAAAGCCGCTGAAGATTTGCAGCACATACTTGCCGTCGTAGGTCACCGCCATGGTCTGGCAGTCCGGGCCGATGCGCTCGAACTTCTTGATGACCTTCCAGGTCTTCGTGTCCACCACGTAGCAGGCGCTGTCCTGCGGCTTGGGGTAGAGGACGGAGACGAACATCTTGCTCCCGTCCATCGAAAAGCAGAGGTGGAAGGGGCTGGGGAACTTGCCGACCCAGGTTGAGTCCCGTACGAAGGTGATCTTCCGCCACTTTCTCGGATCTGCGTCGGACGTGTCGAAGACGGCCATGTTGTTCTGCTCGATGTTGTTCATCATCGTGAAGAACCGACCGTCCGGGTTGAATCCCGCTTCGTGGGCCACGCATTTGACGTCCTCGAATTTTATCTCCCACGCGTCCGGCCCGGACGCGACCTTCTTGATCGGCAGGTTGCCCGGCGACCCTTCCGGCGTGTGCAGACAGGTGACCGGTTCCCAGGTCGTGCGGTCGATGATGATCGCGGCGCCGAGCATCCGGACGATCAATGCCGACCAGCGGTTGTTGGGATGGTGAATGACCGCGTCCAGCCCTGACAGGGTTTCGGGCGAGGGGCCGGGAATCTGACTGTGCTCCACCAGCATCTCGCCCATCGGCACCATTTCCCAATTGATCTTGTTCCCCTTGACCCCCTCCAGGTCGAACTTCCCCGTCTCCGGCGGCTGCACCAGCCTGGTCAACCGGAGCGTCCCTCCCTTGATCCAGGTATGCGAGAGGGAGGACTTGTCCTTCCCCTCCCAATCGGTGCGAAAGGCCATCTGCACCTTGGTCTTCTCGTCCCCCTTGGCCCGGTTGAAAAAGGCCGCCACGTCCTTCTGCCCGTCGGCCGCGGCGAAGCCGTTCGCGTCCGGGTAGATCACCGTGTGCACGCCGAGGCCGATGCCGGTGCTTTCGGCAATATCCTCCACCAACTCCATCTGCACCCCGTCGAACTTGACGCGGTAGATGTGGTTCCCTTCGCCGGTCCGCTCCAGCAGGCCCAGCTTCTTGATGCGCGTCGGCAGCCCATAGACCATGATGTTGTCGCCGCCCTGCGTCGAGTTCACGAACTCGAAGCCCTTGTAGGGATCGGGGGAGGGGTAGGCGGCCAGGTGGTGCGAAATCGGGCAGGTGTCGCCGTAATTCCAATAGGCGATCCAGGCCAAGGTCTTGCCCGATCCGAGGTCCACTGCGTGGGTGCCGCCGCCCAGCTTGGTCGGGGCGAGAAAAATCCAGTTGCCGAGCGACTGGTGCACGTCGTGCAGCCTGCCGCCCTTGACAGTCAGCACATCCTGGGCGTTCACCGTCTGCGGCGCGACGGCCTCCAGCGCCTTCGCCGCCGCCGCTCCCAACAACCCGGCCCGGCCAACTTCAGCAACAGCCTGCGTCCGATCGAATTGGTCATGATCCCTCCAACGGTTTTGGAAAAGAGTTAGGTAGGAACGACCATTCGGTTCGTTTTCTCGATCCATACTTGCCACAAGCAGCCGGTCATGTACAATACTCCCACGCATCGCCTGCTTGGACCTGCAATTCTTCGACTTCTGTGCTATCGTGTCCGGCATTACACGCAGAGGAGTGAGGAGGGATTATTATGAAACACATCGCCGCCCATTACGATGGAGAAAAAGTCGTCTTGGATGAACCGGTACGGCTGACGGCAAACACACCGGTCGAAGTCGTCATTCCGGATTCAGAAGAGGAGGGTAACCTGCTCAGAAAGGGAGTGTTCCTGGCTTCGCTGCCGGCCTTACAGAAAATCTGGGGAAATCCAGGTGACGCAGCCTATGACAACCTATGATCGGGGCGATGTCATTCTCGCAGCCTTACCCTTTTCAGATTTATCCGGAGTCAAAAGACGGCCCGCAGTGGTTGTCGGCGCGCCCCACCCATCGGTAGACCTTCTGCTCCTCCCCATCACGTCACAGACCGAGAGGCTTCAGCCAGGAGAGTTCGTGCTTCAGCACTGGCAAGAGAGCGGCTTGCTATTTCCGAGCGCGATCAAACGTGGTTTATTTACGCTCGACCAAAGCTGCGTCGTTCGACGCCTCGGGCGCCTCGCAGCTCCTGACATCGCAACACTCGATCAGGCCCTCCGCGTCTGGCTCGGGCTATAAGAAAACCTGAAAATGACGCGGTGGCTCTCTCCTCTTCTAGAACGCTACGCCTTGACCATGACCAGGAGCATCTTGAACCGCGTCACCGCTTTGAGGGCGTGAGGCCGACCGGCGGGGAGCCGCAAGAGCTGACCTGCGGCAACGCGATGAGGAACTCCGGCGATCGAGATCTCCGCCTCGCCCTCGATCAGGATCACCAGGGCGTCAAAGGGCGCCGTATGCTCGCTGAGCCCCTCGCCTTGACCGAAGGCAAAGGCCGTGACGGTGCCGACAGGCTTCTTGACGATGGTCCGGCTGACGACCGCGCCCGGCTGATACTGGACCAACTCGGCGAGCTGCACCACGCCTTCAAGTTCGTTCGGTACGTTTGACTCCGTCGGCATGATGCCTCCATTGAATGACGTGCCAGGTGGGATCGTGATCGAGATTCCGGTCGACCGCTAACCGTTATCCATCAGGGGTGCGCAGAGAAGATGTCAGCAAAGAACGAGGCTGCTGTTCAGCTGCCCCCTGCAAGGCCTTGTTAACCCTCCAACAACTTGTCGGGGAAGTCAACGCGTCCGAGAAACAACACCTCAAGGATCGGCTCCTCACTCCACCTTTGGCCCATTGACATTAGCTCGTGGTCTGCCACTCGCTCTCCGGACCAGTAACATCGACTGACGAACTCGAGAGTATCTTGATCCATAGAGTGACCGATGCGAAGGAAATTCACCCAGGCTGAGTCGTGTATCGAATAATGATAAGCACCCACGGTAGTGCATCGCTTCAATAGACGCGTACCTACATGACCCGGGTGTCGAGCGGCATACTTCTGCGCCTCCTCGGCACTATCAAGAAGAAAGATTGCCTGCAACCTTCCCGGGTACGCCCCGAAACTGCGTTGCCTCGAAAGCTCAAGATTGTACTCGGCGATGTAGTTTCTCAGCAGATTGTTCTGGAAGGGGCTGATGAACGTCTTGAACTCCGGATTCGGAAGGAACATCAGCGATGGAACAGAAGGCTCGCTTGGGACTGATGTGAAGGTACCGATCAAGCCGACTTGGTGCCGGATCATCCAGTCTCGCGGGTCAACATACACAAAGAAGTCGCGTGCTTGTGTCGATGAAAACAGATTTGCCACAGCTTCGTGAGAGCTAATCATTAAGTCTGTTGCGGCCTACCCGTGCAGTTTATCACGGGAGTCCGAACCATCCACTAAGAGGCGAGTCTACTTGAAAATCTGATGTTTGTTCAAATTTTTCCCTGTTCCGTCTGTCGGAATAGACGGTGACAGGTTTGTACCGACCTGTCCCGCTAACCTTCTTTTCTTCTCGGCTGGAGCGGTTGGGCAGGGAGCGGATCGGCCTCATTTAATCAGTCGCGTAAGCCACCACTAGCGTGGGACAAATCTACAAGCGATTTGTCCACGCCACCCTTTTTTAAAGTATAGAGGCGTTCTTCGCCGGGCGGGTGGTGTCGAGCCAGAGGTGTGCCCTTCTGGGATGTTCAAAAACAAAGGATATAAAAATCCCTGAAAGGAGACAGACAATTTAGCGAAGCGGTTGAAAGGGGATGGGGTCTATAAGCGGCTCCATCCCCTTTCTAGTTTCAAAAAGAGGGCATGCGGAGACGAGCGACCTCGCCGCGAGCGGCGGGGTCCCCGCCCGCCGCCGAAGCCGGAAAGCTGGAACTGACCAAAGCACCACGATCATAGATCGTGGCTGCGGGAATTCCAGAAGGCGATTCCGGTTCGGGCGGCGTGGGAGGGGTACCAAGCGGAAGGCGAGGAGCGAGCGCCGAATGCTCTCGTATTCTTTCTCGCTGATGGCCATGCACCAGCCGCGAAGTGCCCACCGTTCGTCAGCCGTCTTAGGAGAGAGCTATCGACTTCGAGGCGATCCGACGAACGGCCGACATTCGTCAGCCCAGCCTTCTCATCTTTCTGGTGGAGCGTTTGGCGATCTTCTCAACGTTCTTGGTTCGGAGAGCCGCGCTAAATGGATCGGTTGCGCTACGCGACAAAGACGTCGAGGGATACTGCGAGAGCGGGAAATGCTGAGAGCACTTGCCGGTCGGAAGTGACAAAGGCCACCCCCAAGTCCTGGGCGAGAGCCACGAATTCGCAATCATAGGCCGAGCAACCGGACCGAGCGGCAAACTGGAGGACGTGGTGAGACAGGACGCTGTACTCGTGCCCAGCCATGGCCCGCTCCGCGTCATCCACGATCCGTAGCGCATCTTCCAGCGCCAAGGCCTTCTTGCGCACCAGACCGATGACGGTATTCCGAAACTCGGATCGCCACAAGAGCGGCGCGACCCAGAAAGGATCCTTGGCGAAGGCGGCTTCGGCCTGCCCGGTTCGCTGCCCCTCGATGTAGAGATACACCAGCAGGTTGGTGTCGGCCACGATCATGACCGACCCGCTGTTTTGAGTTGGGCTAGGGTCTTATCGGTCAGCCTGAAGCTTGCCGGTGTCCGTCGGAGTGATCGGACACGGGCCAGGAATGAGTCGGCATCGATCGGTGTCGCCTGCGCCACCGCTTCCAGGCAGGCAATCACCTCGTAATTCAAGCTCCGATGATGTTGAACCGCACGAGCCTTCAGGCGCTTAACGACCCGATCGGAGATGTTCTTGATCGTCAGTGTGGCCATATCTTCTCCTTAAAGGCACCATAATGGTGCCAAAATGAAACCTTTCAATACGATACTGAAAGAGGGGCCTGGAGTCAAGAGCCGGGCATTCCAACGAGCTTCGCTCAGGTGCAGGGTTGTCTCTAGAGGGAGAGTCGGGAACGGGCGCATTCGGCAACCAACGCTATGAACTGCATCTTAGCGCTTGCGAGCGACCTGTCCTCGCT
>JAGWTI010000154.1 GCA_028876065.1 Nitrospirota bacterium | reverse complement strand
CCGCGTGCCTCTGACAGGATCATCTCGTTCTCCAAGACGAAAGGTGAACACATCTTTTATCAACAATACGAGGAGCGCGATGCCCCTGTTAAGCGATTGAAGCGTCAGTTCATTGCTGGTAAGGCAATCAACGTGCGCGACGCAAATGGCAATGTGCAATACATCGAGTTGGATGAGAGACGACTTGACGACGTGTGGAGAATCTCGATGCTCCAACCTGCGGATAAGACCGAGAATCTTGGTTTTCGAACGCAGAAGCCTGAAAAGCTGGTCGAACGTGTCCTCAGAGCCAGCAGCAACGAAGGTGACTTAGTGGCGGACTTTTTCTGTGGTACCGGCACAACCGCCGCCGTGGCCGAAAAGCTCGGACGGAAATGGATCGCCACCGACCTCGGCAAGTTCGGCATTCACACCACGCGTAAACGGCTCATCCAGGTGCAGCGCGAGTTGAAGGCATCCGGCAAACCCTTCCGCGCCTTCGAGGTACTGAACCTCGGCCGCTACGAGCGCCAGGCCTATCTCAACGTGTCCGGTCGCCTTACGGGCAAAAAGAAGGAACAGGCGCTGGCGAAGAAAGAAGCGGAGTTCCGCGAGTTGATCCTGAAGGCTTACCGGGCCGAGCCCTTGCCGGAGGCAGGCTTCTTTCACGGCAAGCTGGCCAGTCGGCTGGTGGTCGTCGGCCCGATCAACCTGCCGGTTGGTCGGCTGTTCATCGAGGAGGTCATCACGGAATGCCGCAAGCGCGGGGCGTCGCGCGTGGACGTGCTGGCCTTCGAGTTCGAGATGGGCCTGTTCCCCGCTGTGTTGGATGAGGCGAAGCAGAAGGGCATCGATCTCGCGCCCAAGACGATCCCGCCGGAAGTCTTCGATAAACGCGCCGTCGAGAAGGGACAGGTGCGTTTCCACGACGTGGCCTATATCGAAGTCACGCCTCGGTTCGACAAGAAAGACAAGCTGACTGTGGCGGTGGAACTGACGGATTTCTCCGTCTATTACTCGCAAGGGTTAGTGGAATCCATTGCCGCAGAATTGAAGGAAGGCAAGAGCGAGGTCGTCTGCGAATCCGGCAAGCTCATCAAGCTCAGCAAGGACAAGCAGGGCGTCGTCACCCGCGACGTGCTGACGAAGCAATGGACCGACTGGGTGGACTACTGGGCGGTGGATTTCAATTACGAATCTCGGAAAGAAATCATCAAGGTGACGCGAGGAACCGGCCTGACCGGCGTGCAGGGCTTTCTGCCCGGACAAGAGCCGCCGCAACGCGAATTGGAATTAGCCGCCGACAACTTCGAGGAACGCTGGACCGGCGCCTACATCTTCGAGAACGAATGGCAGAGCTTCCGCACGCGCCAGAATCGAGACCTCGAATTGAAAACCGCCACGCATACCTACGACAAGCCAGGCCGCTACGTCATTGCCGTCAAAGTCATCGACATCTTCGGCAACGACACGATGACGCTCGTGCCGGTGACCGTGGGGTGACCGGCTTCGACGTTCCCCTGCCGTTGAAGCTATGCCTTTGGTTTCGTCGAAAACACCGTGGCGTCGCAGGCGATATACTTGATCTGCTTCATGGGGATGATGACGACTTCCTTGGCCGAGTCCACTTCCAGCACTTCCATGTCCTCGCTGATCGTGTGCCGGATCGCGTCCTTGACCAACAGTTCCTGATTGTCCGTGAACACGACTTTGACCCAGTAGACCATATGAAGACTCTCCTCAGATATAGGGGAAGAAGCTGATGGGGCGGCAGTCTACTGGATTGCGGCAGAGCGGGCAAGCCTTCTTTGCCCCCTAGTCACGAGGACCGGCTCCCAACTCTTTCGAGCGTCTGCACGCTGCCTCCACGGCATTGATGAGCGTGGCGCGCAGCCGGCCCTCTTCTAATTTGTGGAGGCCGGCGATGGTGGTGCCGCCCGGCGAGGCGACCCGATCTTTCAAGACGGCCGGATGGTCCCCGCTCTCGACCACCATCCGCGCCGCCCCTAACACGGTCTGCGCCGCCAGCTGCTCGGCAGTTTGACGTGGCAGTCCCGCCTTGACTCCTCCGTCCGCCAAGGCCTCGATGATCAGATAGACATAGGCCGGTCCGCTGCCGCTCAAGCCGGTGACTGCATCCATCAGCCGCTCTTCTACGGTGACGACCGTGCCCACCGACCTGAAAATGGCCTCGGCCGTTTCCCTATCCTCTTCAGTCACGCCTGGCCCCAGCGCGATTGCCGTCACCCCTGCTCCCACGCTGCTGGGGGTGTTCGGCATGGCCCTGATGATCCTGGCGCCGGGGGGAAGGTGCGCGGCCAGACTGCCGATCGGATAGCCGGCAGCAACGGAGATCACTAAAGCATCTTTCTTTATAGATTGGGCTGTTAGCTGTAGGACTTCACCAAGAACCTGAGGCTCGACGGCCAGGATCAACACCTCGCCCCACGCTGCTGCGTCCCCGTTGTCCGCTCCGGTCTTGATGCCATATCGGTCCTGGAGATGGGTGCGGCGTTCCGGCAGGATATCGGTGGCATAGAGCTGCTCTGGTGTGGCGACCTTGCCCTTGAGCATACCGGCGATCAGGGCTTCCGCCATGTTCCCCGCCCCGATCAGCGTGATTTTCTTCTGAACCGCCATGGCGCGATTATACCGGCGGCCTCCCTCCCCTTCAACTTGCAACCCCCTGAAGGCTTGGGTACAGTTGGCCTATATTCGACGGGCTCTCTTATGGCGACATTATGTTTTGTTCATGGAGGTCCCAATGATACGAGTCTTCATCTGCGCCCTTTTGACGCTGGCCTGCCTTGTTGCCTCCGATGCCTGGGCTCGTCGGGACATCATCGGGGCCGAACAGAAAGCGCTCCTGGCGAAAGCCGACAAGGTGTTGGTGGAGCTGGTGGCGATTACCGAACAGGGGCCGGTTGAGCCTGGGGCCTTGCAGGAGGTGGTCGTCAGGCGGCTCAAGGAGGCGGGCTATCAGGTCGTGACCGACCCGGCGCAGCCGTCCGATGTGGTCTTCAAGGTGAAGTGCGAGCAGCGGAAGGTCTGGGAAGGCACCACCACGATGGGCAGCGATGCCGACTTACCCGACTCCCCGTCCCGCGTGTGGAAGGGGCCGGCCTGCCAGTTGTCGTATTTGCTGGGCGGCAG
>JAGWTI010000153.1 GCA_028876065.1 Nitrospirota bacterium | reverse complement strand
CGTCAAGGCCCGGTTCGTCCGTGTCGTCGGCTTCGTCATGATCGTGCTCGGGCTCTTTTCCATGACGGCGCTGGGCGTGCCCCAAATGGCGTCCTTGCCGCCGGCGGAAGAGAAGTTCGATGTGGCCAGCATCAAGACCGCGTCGGATATGGCGGCCATCGGTCAGAAGATATTCTTCAGCAAGGGCCAGTGTGCCCTCTGCCACTCGATCGGGCCCAGCGAGTCGGCCCGTTGCCCAGACCTGAAGGGAATCGGAGCCAAACTGTCCCGAGAGTTCATTTTTGAAAGCCTGACGCAGCCGCAGGCGTATATTTATTTGGACTACCGGCACGAAGGACCGCCGAAGGAATACCCGGCGCGCATGCCATATATCAACAAGAACCCGATCGGTTTGTCGAAGAATGAGATTCTGTCTGTGATCGCCTTCTTGCAGCAGATGAGCGGGGAGCCGATCACCGTGAGCCCTGACGAGATTACGCAGACGGCTCAAGCGACGACCCCGGTGGCGATCGCACACGCGCAATAACCACGAGACGGCATCTGAGGGCCGGAGCGATGCCGGTCCTGGCACAGAGGGGTGGACGATTATGAAAGGCGGCGTATTCCTCAAACCAGCGATCCTGATCGTCGGGGTCTATGTCTTCCTGAAATTCATTCTGCCGCTATTCACGGCTCCGCTGCCGGCCAGCTTGATTTTCCTCTACCTGGCCCTGACCACGACCGGGATCGTGATCTTCGCCACACTCAGCGGTCCTTCCACGGATGCGTTCTTTGGGCCCATCGTGCGGTTCCTGACCGGGGAAGGGCAGAGCGGGGCGGCTCAGGGGGCGCGGATCGCCGTGCTGCTGCTGTTCCCCATGTTGGTCGGCTGGCAAACCTACACCAGTACGGCGCCGAGCGATCAGCCGCCGGCCGAGAACCGCACCATCCATCCGGCGCCTCCCGGGGAGTACACGGGGCTCTCGAACCCTGTGCCGAACACTCCGGAAAACGTGATGACCGGAAAGGGGCTCTATGCCGCGTTCTGTTCCCCCTGTCATGGCGGGAACTTCGATGGGAAGGGACCCGCATCGAGGGGGTTCAATCCACCGCCGGCCAATTTCTCCGATCCCACGACCATCGCGATGCTCCAGGAGAGCTACTTGTTCTGGCGCATTAAAAAGGGCGGGGTCGGCTTGCCGATCGAGGGCATGCCCTGGAAGTCGGCCATGCCGCGCTGGGAAGTGGAGTTGCCTGACGAGTGGATTTGGAAGATCATCATGGGTGAATACGACGGAGCCCATCAGAAGCCGAGGACATGGGAATAGTCGCCGAGGAAGGCTGTCGATGGTCGGCGCCCAAGCCATACGAGCGAATCAAGAGGAATCTATGAGGACGTTGGGTCAAGTCAAGCCCTGGGGCGGCGGGTTCCTGGCCGGGATGCTACTGACGGCCGGTGTGCTGATGCCGGTTCCCGGCTTCGCGCAGGAAAGCGTGTCGGTCCGAGCGGCGCTGGTCAAGGGAGGGCTGCCGGCCGACGATCCGACGGCGGCGGCTTGGGCCAGCGCGCCTGCTTCGGAGTTTCCGATGTCCCCGCAGGTCCACTGGCCCAACCGGATTCAGGAAGTGACGGTCAAGTCCGTCAAGGTCCGGGCCCTGCACGATGGCCAGCAGATCGCCGTCCTTTTGGAGTACGAAGATCCGAGCCAGGATCCAGACGATGCCGCCGGTTTGGAGTTCATGGTGGGGGAGAAGAAAGCCCACTTTGCCCACGGGCAGCCGATGGCACAGGTGCAGGGAGGCCCGGTCAATATTTGGTTCTGGAAGAACAAAGACAATAAAGCTGTGGACATGAACGCCCAAGGCTTCGGCACCTTGACGGTGCAAGATCAGCAGGACGTCAAGGCCAAGGGTGTCTATCAGAATGGATTCTGGAAAGTCGTCTTTAGTCGGGCGCTATCCACTCCCGATGCCGACCACGATACGCAGATCAAACCGGGCGACTTCATCAACATCGCGTTTGCCATCTGGGACGGGAAAAAGATGGAGAGCGGGGATTTGAAGGAGAAGGGCTCGCAGAAGGCGGTCTCCTCCTGGTGGTACTTCCGTGCCGATCCTCCGCCGGACTATTCGGCCTATTACTACGTGGCGCTGGCGGTGGGGCTTGCCGCGGGCTTTCAGTTCGTCATCATTCGGAAGTTGAAGAAAGGGGCGGCCTCATGAAGGCGGTGGCGCAGGCGACGGAGGGCGCGCGCATGGGGAGCACGGGCGGCAGGAAGCGGATTGTGTTGGCGGCTGCGGTGATGGGGATTGCCGTGGCTCTGGGGGCAGCCGGCTGCGCCCTGTTCCAAAGCGAGCAGGTAGCCAAGGGCAAGCATCTCTATGAGCACTACTGTATGCATTGCCACGGTGAACATGGGCAGCAGAACGAGGGTTACAACTGGAATCAGATGCCCGATCCCAAGCCCAAGGATTTGTCGAATAAATCTGAAATGTCCACGTTCAAGGACGAGGATATCTTCAACACGGTCTCCCGGGACATGAAGGATACGACTCCGGAAATCGGCGACAAGATCGGGGACGACGACTTTGCCGTCCCGACCATGCCCACCTTCAAGTATACCCTCTCGGAAGAAGAGATCTGGGCCATCGTCGCCTATGTTCGGACCTTGCATGGGATGCAGCTGACTTATAACACCGAGGGACGGAAAAAAGAACTCGCCGATCAGTTGCAGGCAGCCCAACAAAAGTTCGACCAGGCCAAACAGACTCTGGATGCGGCGGAGAAGAAGGCCAGCGACGAAGCGGAGAAAAGCGGCAAAGACGTCGATGATGCTGCGACTGCCAAAGAACAGGAAACCATGGGTGTGGCGGCCAAAGAACTCGAGGCAGCCAAATCCGCCTCCGCGAATTTCTCGGCCAGGCCAAAGTTTGCCTCCGTGCCAAGGCCGGATCTGGCCATGGCCGTTGACATTGCGGCCCAACAAGCCGAAGTGGGGAAGCGGCTCTACTCGAATAAGTATGGCTGCAATGCCTGTCACCGGGTTGGGGAAGAAGGGGGTGCCGTCGGTCCGGCCCTCGATCGAGCCGGTTTCCGGCTGAACAGTACGTGGGTGGTACGCTGGATCAAGTATCCCCAGAGCATGAAGCCGGAAACCCGCATGCCGAACCTCGGGATCAGCGATCCCGATGCCAAAGCGATCGCCATGTACTTGGCCACGCT
>JAGWTI010000075.1 GCA_028876065.1 Nitrospirota bacterium | reverse complement strand
GGCGTCGACGCCGTCGCCGGAGGTGCCGGACATGAGGCCGACGACCTTCATGCGGCGCTCAGTTGAAACGACCCGTAGGCCATGCGCATGCGCGCAGGCTAACCGAAGTGACCGGAGGGGTCAAGCGAACCCCGCGGAGCGGTTTGACTTTCCGTGGGGGCGATGGTACGGTCCCGCCCATGCGCAAACCGTTTGCAATTACGAAAACCGCCTGGATGCTTGCGGCCGGTCTTCTGTTGGGGCCGTGGGCGTCCGTCCGGGCGGAGGAGCCGATTCCGGTCGTCGTCACCATCCCGGTTCTCAAGGACTGGGCCGAACAGGTGGGCGGGACGCATGTCCGGGTCCTGTCTTTGATTTCCGGCCTCGAGAGCGAGCACAGCTATTCGCCGAAGCCGAGCGACTTGATCGCGCTCCGCAAGGCGCGAGTCCTGCTCCAAGTCGGCATCGGGTTGGAAGTGTGGGTGGCGTCGCTCGTGAAGAATTCCGGCAATGCCGGCCTGTTGGCGGTGACGACCTCGGACGGGATCGACCTGATCCACGGGAACGAGGCGCCCGCAGGGACCCCCCCGGGCCACGATGAGCGCCATCCGTCCGGGAATCCCCACGTCTGGCTGGACCCGGAAAACGCCAAGATCATGATTCGGCGCATCGCCGAGGCCTTCAGTCAGGTTGATCCCGCCCATGCCGGCGAATATCGCCGCAATGAAGCGGCGTACGTCAACCGACTCAACGAGCTCCAATCCGAGTTGGTGGAGCGGCTGCGGCTGGTTCCCGAACGGCGGATCGTCGTGCACCATCCGGCTTGGCCCTACTTCGCGAGACGGTTCGGGGTGACGGTCGTCGGCGAGATTGTCACGCAGGCCGGCGCGGAACCGTCGGCGCATCACATCCAGGAGCTGATCGCCGTGATTCGACGCGAACACGTTCGCGTCGTCGTGTCCGAGCCGCAATTGAACCAAAAGGTTCCCGAGGTGCTGGCGCGTGAAACCGGCGCGCGCGTGGTGGTCTTGACGCCGCTGCCCGGCGGGCTTCCGGGCACGGCGACCTACCTCGACATGCTGCGGTATAATGGCCTGCAGTTGGCTCGCGCGCTGACCCAGTCCTAGCCGGCTCCACCCGTGGACCCCATGATGGCCGCTCCGATCATCCGTTTCGACCACGCGACCTTCGGCTTTCCCGGCGTGACCGCCTTGGAAGATATTTCGCTGGAGATCGCCGACGGGGAATTCGTGGGGGTGATCGGGCCGAACGGCTCCGGCAAGACGACGCTCTGCCGGGCGGTCCTGGGGCTGTTGCCGCCGCGCTCCGGCCACCTGCAAATTTTCGACTGTGCCTGCGAAGAACTGCGCTGCCACCACCGGGCCCGCATCGGGTATTTGCCGCAGAAGGGCGTGCTGGACCGGAACTTTCCGATCACCGTGTTGGAAGCGGTCATGATGGGCCGCTACGGCGCATTGGGCCTGTTCACCAGACCGGGCCGGCAGGATCGGGAGATCGCCTTGCAGGCCTTGGCCCATGTGGGCATGCAGGACCATCAAGACAGCGCCCTGGGGCATCTCTCCGGCGGGCAGCAGCAACGGGTGCTGATCGCACGGGCCTTGGCGCAGCAGCCGCGAGTGTTGCTCCTGGACGAGCCGACGACCGGCATCGATATGCCCACGCAGCACGCCGTGCTGGACCTGATCCGGCGCTTGCACCGGGATCTGAGATTGACGGTCCTCCTGATCACCCATGACATCAACATGATCCGGTCCTGCGTGGACCGGTTGGTGCTGCTGAAAACCCGCCTCTACGCGGCCGGCCCGCCGGAGGAAGTCCTGCGCCCGGACGTGTTGCAACAGGTCTACGGGAAGGAGTTGGTGATCACGGAGAAGGACCTGATCATTGTGGAAGACTATCACCACCACCACTGAAGAGATTGCCGATCGAGGGATTCGTTCGTTGACGATCGGGGCTTCCGACCATTCGTCAATGTGTCAATGCATCAATGACTCAATTCGCCGAAATGCTCACATACGACTTCATGCAGCGTTCGCTGGCCGCGGCGGCGCTGGTCGGAGCCGTCTGCTCGGTCATCGGCGTCTTCGTCGTGTTGCGGGGGCTGGCCTTCATCGGCGCCGGCACGGCCCACGCGGCCTTTGCCGGAGTGACGCTGGCCTATCTGATCGGCGTGCCGCCCCTGCCGCTGGCCATCGTGTTCGGCCTGGCGACCGTCTGGATCACCGGGATCATGGAAGAGCAAGGGCGGATGAAGCTGGACGTGTCGATCGGGATCCTCTACACGGCCACGATGGCCCTGGCGATTTTGTTCATCGGGTTGATGAAAGGGTACAACGCGGAAGTCTACGGGTACCTGTTCGGCAGCGTGCTCTCGGTGACGCCGGAAGAGCTGCGCACGATCGGGCTGCTCGGCGTGCTGGTCGTCGGGGTGATCGTCGCCTTCGCCAAGGAATTGTATTTCATCGCGTTCGACCAGGACATGGCGGAAGCGTCGGGCGTGCCGGCCCGTCGGATCTTCTACCTGCTCCTGACGCTGGTCGCGCTCACGGTGGTCGTCTCGCTCAAGACCGTCGGGGCCATTCTGGTCTTCGCCATGGTGTTGATTCCCGCCTCCACGGCGTATCAACTGACGCACAGTCTCAAGCAGATGACGGTCTATGCGGTCTTGATCGGGACGGTCTGTGCCGTGGGGGGGGTGATGGTGTCCTACTGGTGGGATTTGCCGTCCGGGCCGGCGATCGTGCTGCTGGCCACCGCGGTGTTCTTTCTGTCGGTGCTGTTCTCCCCGAAGCGACTGCGCCGCACGTCGGCCTGACCATCTTTGTCCCCGACGGCGAAGCGGAAAAAATCAGCCGGGGCTGTGCCCCTGATAATCGCCGGCTGCAACCCAGCCCATGACGCCGAAGCCGCCCACGTAATAAAGCTCCACGATCTCCATGCGATAAAAGGCGAAATCGCCGAAATCCATCCAATCCTTGGCGGTGGGATGCCGTGCGAGGTAGAGGTCCCGGAGGGCGGCGCGCTCGTCCTGCGGGGCGCGCAGGACGCGGCCCATGACGGTGACGCGCGCGGCGCCGAGCGGATCTTCGCCCGCGCTCGCGTCCGCGACCATCAGGCTGGCGCGGGGCTCGGCCGCCAGGTTTTTCGTGTGCATCGCCATCGTGCTGATGAAGAAAATCGGGGCGCCCTGTGCGTCGAGGGCATAGGGCATCATGGACCCGAACGGCCAGCCCTGGTGCTTCTGCGACATGGTGGCCAGACTGCCGATCCGCTCCCGCGACAGAAGGGCCTTGGCCCGCTCGGCCAGCGAAGGCTCCGGAGCGGCGGACGCGTCGCGAGTCTGACGGTTGCGGTCCTGAGGCATCGGGGTCGCCATGAGTCTGTCTTCTCCCGTCTTCTTGTCGGCACGAGGCCGCGCAATCTGAAGCGCGCTCGGAGCGCGTCGCGTCGGCTATTTTTTGGCCGGAGCCGGTCTGGCCAGGAGCGGGGCCAGGTAGGGGTCGGACCTGATTTCGTATTCGGCGTCGCCCATGGTCAGCCCGACCTCCCGTTTGGCGCCGTTCCGGACGAGGCTGAGCGTCACCTTGCTGCCGGGCTGGGCGGAGCGCATCACCTCGCGATACTGCTCGATGTTCGAGACGGGGATACCGTTGACCATCGTAACCTCGTCCCCGACTCGGACCCCGGCTTTCTCCGCCGGGCTTCCCGGCGCCACTCGGTCCACGCGGGCAATGGTCGCGGCGTTGAGTTTGGCTTCCTTCAAGCCGATGCCGGTGCGTTTGCCCGCCTGCCGCAAGGCCAGCTCTTTGTCGCCGCCGACGTACGTGATCGCGGCGAGGTTGTACTGGCGCTCCTTATCGGTGAACTCCGGTGAGCGGGCGAAGATGGTTGTGGCGGATTCCTGCTGGCCCAACGCCAAATGGCAGAAGGCCTTCGCCCGCAGCAAGTCTTTGCGTTCCGTTTTGCGATCGGGCCCGTTGTAGTCGAGCGTGGCCTTCAGGTCGGGTAAGGCTTTGGCAAAGTTGCCTTGCCAGTAATAGGCCAGCCCTCGATATTCCACTGCGATGTGCTGGGCCAAGGAGCCAAGGTCGAGCGCCTTGAGAGTCGATTATAGGTAGTTTTTACGAGTGCTTGATTTTGCGACGGTTTCCCCCTTTTATCTTATTTGTCTGGAGCTTACGCGCATTCCATAATTTCTACTGATTCTATTGATTGCTGCCTTTTTCGCAGAGTTTTATCACAAATTTAGCACACCGCTCTGGGGTGAACCCCTCGGTTGAGACACTCTGGAACGCGCGCGCGCTTGCTTAATGAATGGTCCTCTCGTGAAGACATCGAAGGCATATTTTCTCATTTTACTTTCATGAGCGATGCGCTATAATCGTACTCGTTACGTAAGTCGTAAATCATGGCATCCTGATCGTGATAAGACATTTTCGCGACAAGAAGACGGAGCGGTTCTTTTCAGGGGATGTGGTAAGGGAGTTCTCCGGTTTCAAGAAGGCAGCCGAGCGGAAATTGACCATGCTCGACAATGCATCGGACATCAAAGACCTGCTCTCACCGCCAGGAAACCGGCTGGAAAGACTGAAAGGGGAGCGATCCGGACAGCATAGCATCCGGATCAACGACCAGTGGCGGATTTGCTTTGCCTGGAAGGCGGACGGACCCTATGAGGTCGAAATTACCGATTATCACTGAAGGAGTACGCATCATGATCAAAAACGGAATGCGGCCGGTCCATCCCGGAGAAATCCTCTTCGAGGAGTTCATGAAACCGTCGGCCCCCCCGATCAACGCCAATATGCTCGCCAAGGCCATTGCCGTGCCGGCGAACCGAATTACGGCGATTATCAAGGGACAGCGTGGCATTACAGGCGATACCGCGGTCCGTCTGGCGGCATTTTTTAACACCACCGCCGATTTCTGGATGAACCTGCAGAAGACTTATGAGCTGCGCCTTGCCGAACGGGCTCTGTCGAGTAAGGTCAGGAAGCATATCGAGCAACATAGGGATGCGCTTGTACCGGCATGATGATGGTGTGGCCGCACTCGGTTGAGTCAGAAGTCAGAGGATCACGCAGCGACCACGGGATGATCAAGGCGGCGACTCGCGAAGCGAAGACAGGCGCGGATATCCTCCGCTTCCAAATCAGGCAGTTCTTCACGTACCTGCTCCGGAGTGAGCCCGTTGGCGAGTAAATCCAGTACGTCCTGGACGCGGATGCGCAGACCACGAATACACGGACGCCCACCACATTGCTCTGGATCAACTGTAATGCGTTCAGCTAAGTCAGGCATGTTCCGTCTCTCCATTTAACCAGTGTACCATTGGAAACAAGGGCCGTCTAATAGAATGCGGCACTGTGGCATGGATCACGAGTTCCGAGGCCCGGCTGCCCCCAAGCCAGGGCATGAGAAATATGGCTATTTAGAAGGGGGGCCCCGTTAAAGAGTTCGGGGCACAGATAGTGGAGAAGTCTCTACCGCCATTGCTCACCGCATCGTGACCCTACCCTGGCTCCAGTAATAGTAGATGGACAAATTGGGGTAGAACGCATTGATATTATTTTGGCCGGCCACTGAAAACAGCACCCCTGCCGCTGCCACCAAGGCGCCATGGTCGTCTTGGAAGAACTTGTACTGGAGAGCGGGTTCGACGCCAAATAAGTTGAGGGTTGTCGCGTGTGTGTTCGGAACCGTGTAGGTATTGATCGGATGTCCGTCCACTCGCCCTGGGAGCTGATGCAGGGTGACAAATTCAATGTTATATCCGAACCCCCGGTCATCATCCAGAATATGCTCAATAATCAGGCGCGTATTGACGATATCGCCGACATAGGTGTTCATCCCGGCTGTACTGCCAGGAGCGGTGTAGGTGTAGTAGACCCCGGCGCTGATCCGGAACGGCTGGAGATTTTTCCGGAACATGAGGCCTTCGGTGTAGGAGAGGGCTCCGAATTTCGTGGCGGGCAGGCGCCCTAACGGCGAAAAGCCGCCAGGGATTCCTGGCGTTCCCAGCCATTGGCTGCTCGGAAGGACTACCTGGTGGTATTGAGTGATCGTCGGCTGCCAGGTATCCGGGTCTTGGACGCGCAGTCGATTTTTCAAATAGATTGTCGTGTCTCCGGGGCCGAAGGTCTGGCTGCGCGCCCTCCCATTCGACGTGGCCTGATTATCTTGCCACCACAGCGTTGACGCCCCAGCGGGGATGACGTCGATTTCCAAATTATCCGTGAGCCCATAGGCAACAATGAAGGTCGGGGCGATGGCTTGTACGTGGTCCTTGGAATCGGACGAGGCCGTGGTCAGCTTGTTGTCATACTTCTGATGGCCAAACTCGCCAAAGACAAAGGGTTCTATCAAAAACTGTCCCTTGGGTTGAACGTCCACACCAGTATTGAGAATGGGGCCATTGGCCATCGGATTCCAACTGCGACGATACTTCTGCAGTTCTTCCCCCGTTGGCGTCCACTTCCAACTCAAGGGATTTTGCCACGAAGATGTTGCGAGTAAGGCGGTCGTACTTGAGGAGAGTGACTGACTCGGCTCTTCCGCCCGCCCCTTGGCTGGCACGAATGCGGCCAGGCAGTGGGTCAAGAGGAGCACGCCCCCAAGGGTCCAGCACCAGCTGATTACGGGATGATTCTGGTGGCAACGCAGCGGGTCAAAGCGAGGTGGCATCCGAACCTGGGCACCGTACAGGGCGACTCTTAGGGAATTACGAGGACGGAGCAAGGCGCAGACTGCAGGACAGCATGCGATACGCTACCCAGCAAGAGCCGTTCTACTTTGCCTCGATGCCGAGTGCCGACGATAATCAGATCTGCTCCGGTTTCAGACGCCCATCCGGAAATGGCCGTTTCCGGTCTGCCCACCGTGACTGCGTTGGTCGCACGATAACCAATACTCCGAAGCCGTGATGCCACATCGTCGACGAATTGACGGGCTGCCTCAACAATCTTCTCCTTCACGCTGTCTGCTGCCTCGGTCCCGATAGGCCATAAGAGAGGGAAGAGAACGACGGTCAGGATCACGATCTCGACCGAATCAAGAAATGGTCTTGCGGTCATAAACTTTACCACCGCCTCTGCATCCTCCGTTCCCTTGATTGCTAAAACAATACGGCGAAGTCCCGGCATCGGCCTCTTGATGATCAACACCGGGCAGTGGGACTGTACGATGACGTTGTGTGAAACACTCCCGAGCACAAGCTCTTTGGTCGGGCCAAGCCCCCGACTGCCCATGACGATCAAGCCCGACTGTTCTCGCGCGGCTGTGTCGAGGATGACCTCAGCTGCCTTCCCTTTCTCCAAATGCGCTGATACTTTCTTCACACTGGATGGCAGGATGGATCGCATCTGTTGGATCAGTTGTTCACCGTCCTCCCGACGTTGTTGCTCCACCGTTGCAAACAGTCCAGAAGACATCTCTGGAACAACCGGAGGGTACGTCCACGTTGGAATATCCAATACGTGGAGGACCGTGAGTGATGGGATCGGAGCCAAGCAACTGAGTGCCTGTGCGGCGTCTCGGGCTTTCTCTGATCCATCGACTGCGAGTAAGGTTCGCATCGCTGCCTCCATGATCATTGTTGCGAGAAGGGCAGTCGCTGCCCTCCTCGCAACTGTAAGCCTCAGTGACAAGAGGCACCCGTCTCGGCTATTCATGTCTTGTAATTCATCTCTTCCAGGCCCTCCCTGCAGAACGCCTTTCTCAGAGAATCCTTTACGTGGTCACGTTCTCAATATCGAGCCCGAGGCCGATCCAGGCACGAAGCAGATCATGCCTGGTGATCGAATAGACGACCTTCCCATTCTTTCTGACCGGCAGGTTGAGAAGTCGCTTCTCCTCCATGAGCTTCACGGCTTCATCAATGCTTGTATTATCGGTCACGGCAATACGGTCCTTGGCCATGATCTCCTCTGCCGTTAACTGGCTCAGATCCTTCTTCGCTTCAAGAGCTCGGAGAACATCAAACTCGCTCACAAACCCGATGAACTCTCCACTGTCATCCACCACAGGCGCCCCTGGCGTGTGAGTTGAAAGTAATTCAACTGCGACCGCCAAGGCGTTCTGTTTTCGATAGAACAACAGATCATTCGTCGCGTTAATTTGTCCGACGGTCTTATACCCCCCGACAGGAACTCCTGGTCTGACTAACGTTGTCATGACAACCTCCATGGTGATGTTGAATGGTTATAGCAACTCTCCCGATCAAGCGGCCTTGCCACTGAATCCCGCCCTCTTCCATGCGTGCCCTCAAAACCGACAGGGATTCATGCGTCCTGAATAGCAATAAATAAGCGCTTAAAACAATGTTATTGCGAGGACCGTGCCCATCTCCGGACGTGCACATGATGGGAGAGAAGGGGCACGCAATATGGCGATTACGCTGAGAGAACGAGGGCAACAGAAGGCGCCCCGGTGGTGGCGTGAGGACGAATGCCACAGACACAAGGAGCCATACTGGTGCAAAATGCCTCTAGGGGCTGATATTCTCTCCTGTGTCCAAGTGAGGAGTTTCTTGGGTACTGCCCCTGGACAGCCTTCAGTCAGTTCGTTTCGCTGTTCATCGGATAGTGAGCTAACGGGTACAGGCCCATAGCGAGAAGGGTGGCTACGTCAGCGTTGGCCGGCCGTCCCTCTTTACCACAAGCATACGTACTTGTCTCCTTCACAACGGGGCATGCCGGCCTGTATAATCATAAGTTGGAGGTTGCGGGAGGTTCCCATGGAGACCGTGAGTCGGTCAGTACTGACGTGCCCCATCTGCGGCCTGCACATGGAACAAGAGATGCCGGCAGACGCCTGTGTCATTGTGTTTGAGTGCCCAGCCTGTCACTCACAGCTCCACCCACAACCTGGGGACTGTTGCGTGTTCTGTTCCTATGGCAGCGTCAAGTGTCCATCCATTCAGCTTCAGGCAGGCCGGGGGACACTTTGAGATTGTTGACGACCACCAGCTTGTTTGTCGCCACCGCAATCGCTGAGATTGCCGGGTGCTATCTCCCCTACCTCTGGCTCAAAGACCGCGCGCCGCTCTGGGTACTCGTAGTCGCGGCCGCATCACTCGCACTGTTCGTGTGGCTGCTGACCCTGCATCCAGTCGCCGCAGGCCGCGTTTATGCGGCCTATGGTGGGGTGTATATCGCCACGGCCGTGGCCTGGCTCTGGATCGTAGATGGGGTGCGCCCGACGGTATGGGATGTGACAGGTTCAGTCGTCGCGATCCTTGGCATGGCCATTATCATGTTCGCGCCGAGAAGTTAGCGCACCGCCCACCCATCCCTTGTCCCTTCAGCCGCAATCAGCCGTCTCGTTCTTGGGCGCGATCCGAACCATCTACCTCCAGTGTCCCATTCGTTAGGTTCGGGGGCCACCTCATGGTGCGGACTTGTTCTTGGTAGCTCGCCTGCGGACACGCGGGCGCATCCCGGGGGGAGCAGGGGGGGTGTCGCAAGACTCCCCCCTCTTTTTTTTCGGGCAAGGCCGTGTTGCCCTTGACTTTAGATTATAGTATGTAATATATATTACATCACGGGGAGGCTGCCATGAAAACCGACGACGCGAAAACCGAAACGCTCCAATTCAAGGTGACGGAACACGAACGCAAATTGATCGAGAAGTGCGCCGAGGCCGAAGACACCACCGTGTCCAAATTCGTGCGCGGTTGCGTGCTCATGAGCCTGGTGGTCGAGGGCAACGCCGAGGCGATCAAGATTGTCGCCAGGGAAGTGGGGGAAAAGGCGTTTGGAACCATTCGCCACAAGCTCTTTCGCCCGGCCTCGGAAGGCCGGTAGGAGACGACATCATGGCAGGGATCGGCTTGGGAATGGGCAGTCGTTCGGTCCCGCGCCCGCATGCCGGCAGGCAGCGGCGCGGGGCGGGACGCGCCCCCGTCCTGGTAACACGGGGGCGCTAACTGCACGCTCATTCGATATGCTCCAGGGAGTCGATTAGGTCGATGGTTCCGCCCTTCACCATGACGATCGATTGGTTGAGCTTCACGATCCCCGACGTGCGCCTTGAGCTGGTCAAGGAGGCGCTGGGCATGGATTGGGTGCAGGGGGAGAGCGGCTTTCGGGGTTATCCCACAAGCTGGATCTCGGCTAATGGGTCATCCGGGGTAGGCCTCTTAGGGACGGGGGCTCCCAGAAGTCCCAAAGAAGTGCATGGCGATCTCTCGGGCGGGATTGTGTCCACCTGGCCCCTGGCACGGGTGAAAACCGTCTTAGACTGGATCAACGAGCATCAAGGCCATGTCACCCGGTTCGATTGTGCCTTGGATGACCGGGCAAGTCAGGTCACCTTGGAGCACGTCAAAGCCGCCGTGGCAGCCGGACAGTGTCTGACCAGGGCCAGGCAGTTTCGCCTGGTAGCCGCCTCCGACCTGAACCAGGGGACGGCCACGGGGGAAACGCTCTATTTCGGGAGCCCGACCAGCCAGACCCTGCTCCGGGTCTATGACAAGCGACTGGAGATGCAGCACAAGGAACGTGAGAACTGGCAGGACTATGGCATTCGGTGGGAACTGGAACTCAAGAAGGAACGGGCCCAAGCTTGTACCGCGGCGCTCCGGGGTTGGGAGGAAGCGGAATGGCGGCGCTATCTAATCAGTGTTCTCCGGGCCCACATCAATTTTCGGGACACGACCCGCGACGAGCCGGATTGGGTACGCTGTCGTGCCCCGCTCCTGCCCTGGTGGGCGTTACTCACGGAGGGACTGGAAACCTGCCGGCTCGTCGTGGAGCAGGACGTGCGCACCATCGAGGACCTGAAAGACTGGGTGGCACGGGCGCTGGGCCCGACGCTCGCCGTCTTATACGAAGAGGCGGGTTCGCCCTGGATGGCCCAAATGATCGAAGACGGCAAACGCCGGTGGCGGCCCCATCATCGTCGGCTGCTGACCGGCACAGGCCGCAACCACACGTACGGCCTCAGACCATCGAAGCCGCCTGTGTAAAGGAGGCAGTCACAGGGTACGGGACAGACATATTTAAATCATGAGGCCCAAGCACTCGCACCGAACGAGCCTGGAATCGTACGGTCCTGGACAAGCAGGCAGAAGAGGCCGGTCACTGACCCCACGGCAAGCGCCGCACTGGGCATGACGTTGGGACCGCCCCTGCCCAGTTCCATCGGAGCCCTACCACGGTCTATCGCCTTCGCCGTCGAGATCACACGTTGGCCACCCTGACATCCGGCGCACGCTCGCGCCCCCGTATCCTCACAACCTAGCGTTCGCGCATCCGCGCCGAACGTCGTGGGCTAAACCGCACCCCAGACCCTGACCGGGTCTGTGCGGCCTGGCCCACGAACCTTGTGAGGGATCAGATGCTACTCACCGTTGACGAATTAGCCAAAGAACTGCAAGTCAGCCCCTCCACGTTGTACGCCTGGGCCAAACAGGGGAAAATCCCCTGCTGTACGCCCAACGGGATCGTGCGGTTTGACCCGGAGGAAATCGCCCGCTGGCTGGAAGCCTCCCGCAAAACGGTCCCAACTCCCCTTCCACCAGCCCTGAATACCAACACCCCGTCGAACCTGCCGCGTCTCATTGCCAGGGCCCACCGTGAGGTCTATACTCGACCGCACGGGGAAACCAGACCGAAATCAAGCCTCATCCGAAAGGAGGAAAAAGATGGGGCTGTTTAGACGACACAAGGTGTGGTGGATGAGTTTCACATACCAGGGACAGCAAGTGCGCCGCTCGACCGGGACCACGGATCGACGGCTGGCCGAAGCGGTCTTGGCCAAAGTCCAGGTCCAGATCATCGAGGGCCGGTATTTCGACCGGCTGGAAGAACAGGACCGGACCTTTGAGGAGATGATGACACGCTACCTGCAGGAACGAGTCATCGGGATGAGCCGCCACGGGGAACGCCGAGCCCGCGCCATCCTGGCCCATCTCCTCCCGGTCTTTGGCCACAAGACCCTGGCGGAGGTCAGCACGAAGGAGATTGCGGCCTATAAGGCGCGGCGGCATCAAGACGGGGCCAAACCGGCAACGATCGTCAAAGAGCTGGCCCTGATGAAAGCCGCGTTCAATGTCGCCATTCGGGAATGGGAATGGTGCCGGGATAATCCGGTGTGCCGCGTCTCGTTTGGTCGGGTCAACAATGCTCGCGTCCGTTATCTCGACGACGTGACGTTTGCGCGGGTGGTCCAGGCCTGCCCGGCTTGGCTCCAGCCGATCGTGCTGGTGGCCCGCTATACCGGTATGCGGCGGGACAACGTCGTGTCACTCCGATGGGAGCAGGTGGACTTGGAGAGGTCGCGGACGGCGGCGGCATAGTCTTTCTTTAAGTAGGCAACCTGCCCACGTCCGTCCAGGGCATGGGCAAAGGTCGGGGCCTTGTCGAGCGCGAGGGAAAAGAATTTGCCCGCGTCGTCCATGCGACCCTTCCGAAAGCCGATCCAACCCATCCGGTCATAGGCTTGCGCCAACTGTCCCTGTCGGTTGGGACGGGTTGCGCCGAGCTCGACGAACCGCTTGCTGGCGGTGAACGCCTCGTCGTCCTGGTTGCCGGCAAACAGGGCCGAGCCCAGCCAGTACCAACAGTCCAGGCAGGTCTCGTCCAATTGGAGGCCGTGCCTGGCTTCTTCGACGGCTTGGGCGAACTCCCGATGTTCGTAGGCGTCTTTCGCGGCAGCCGCGAGGGCCACGGCCTTCGCGGCCCTTGTCTCCGGCGTGTCGACCGGTTCCGGGGCCGTCCGGCATCCGTGAACGGCAACAACCAGGATCAGGATGAAGAGCCATCGCATGCCCGAAGTGTATGTCCGCTTCTGGCCGGAAGGCAAGATTTGGGCCGATTCCTGCCGTACGATCCGGAGGGCGTCTCTCACATGGCGTGCCATACGGAGCCGCGCCGACCGAAACAGGACGTGTAGGCGAAGCGGGCGGCGTCGCTCAATGAACATCGAGGGGCGCCGGTTCGTCGGCGCGGGGTGGGGAACTCTCCCTCGCCTGCCGACGGAGGGCGGCGAGTTGCGGCAACGGCGTCATGAGGAACCGGACGAGCTCATATCGGTCCGATGGGTGAATGCCGGTAAACGCCACTCCGGCCTCCACCTCGTCCCGATCGGTTTTCGCCACGCGCATGACTTTGCCCAACACGGTGTATCCGAAGGGCGCCACCGCGCTGGCCGGCACGCGCAGGTGCAGCGCCGCACCGGTCCAGAGAGGATAGGTCGTGGCCATGCGGAGTCCGCCTTGGCTCAGGTCCAACCCGTTGGCGGACTCCACCTGCCCCTCCCCGTCCCAACAGCGGGCCCCGTTGATGAGCAGCAGCTTGCCCAGGTAGCGGGCCATGGCCAGATAGGGATAAGCCCAGGGCTCTGGATCGGGCACGGCCAAACGGCCGGTCGGATTGCGCTCGATGCTGCGGATCGCCTGGTACGTCGGGCGAATGAGCCAGTGCTTGAACCGGGGCAGGACGCCGAACTCGAGGGGAAAAGAGACCGAGGCTCGGGAATAGGCCCGGCGATCCCGCTGTGGCCGGGTGCCCCGGTGGGCCGCTGCCTGTTCCCAGGGATCAATGTTTCTGCGATACGAGACGAATGCATGCATGCGCAGGCGCCCCCCTCGCCCGAGCTCGATGGCCCACGTGATATGGCTCGCTACAGGGGCCTAACGGTCGAATGGCCGGAAAACTTGAATCGGGCGGGAGCCGTGACCGGCGGCGGGGGTTTGTGGTACACAGTCAGGAAGGGGTCCCGCGCGTCCCGGGACCGTGCTCTCCTTCCCGTGGCTCAGAACGTGGAGCGACGATGCGCCAGCCGATGAAAATCTGGTATCAGAGTTTTGTGGACCCCAACCAGCAGACCGGGTATGTCCGCGACTTGCGGAGCGCGTTGGCGGCCTGCGCCGGCCCGGAGGCCGGTTATGACCTCTATGGGATCACGCCGCCCGATCTCGAACTCCATCGCATCACGGAGTTCCGCTGCGCCGCGCAGGTGTTGCGCAACGCCGTCATGGCGCAGCAACAGGGCTACGACGCCTTCGTCATCGGACATTTCCAGGACGGGGGCCTCTACGAAGCCAGGGCGACGGTGGATATCCCGGTCCTGGGCCTGGGTGAAACCACCATGCTCTATGCCTGTACCCTGGGCCGGAAGATCGCCTTGGTGACCATCAATCCGGTCTTCATCCCCTTTCACGAAGAGCAGATCGCCCGCTACGGACTGACGGAGCGGGTGGTGGCGGTCAAGGCCCTGACGACCGATCCGGAGGAACTCGACCGGGCGTTTACGGACACAGGGGCGTTCGAGCGCATCCTCCGGCAGTTCCGTGAACAGGCCCAGCCGCTGGTGGACAGCGGCGTGGAAGTGATCATCCCGGCCGGGGGCCTGCCGATGCTCCTCTTTTCCCGCGTCGCGCAGTTCACCGTCGGCCAGGCGGTGGTGTTGAACGGCTTGGCGGTGCTGGTGAAGATGGCCGAGCTGGCGGTGACGCTCCGCCGCCTCAACGGCACGACAGTCAGCCGGGCAGGCACCTTTGCGAAACCCTCGCCCAAAGCCGTGCAGGAGTTTTTGGAGCATGGCGGCGGATCGGATGTGAGTCGGCCATGAACTATTGCAGCCACTGTGGCCGTCCCGTGGTGCTCAAGGTGCCTCCGGGAGACAACCTGCCCCGCCATGTGTGCGAGGCCTGCCAGATGATCCATTATCAGAACCCCAAGATCGTCGCCGGCTGCATTCCCGAATGGGAAGATCAGATTCTCCTCTGCCGTCGGGCCATCGAGCCGCGCACCGGCTTCTGGACCTTTCCCGCCGGCTTCATGGAGGCCGGCGAGGACACGGCCCAGGCGGCGGCCCGCGAGACGCTGGAAGAAGCCAAGGCCTCAGTGGAAATCGCCTCGCTCTACGCCATGCTCAGCCTGCCCCATGTGAGCCAGGTCTATGTGGTGTTCCGGGGAATGCTCAGGAGCCTGGAGTTCGGCGCCGGCACGGAAAGCCTGGAGGTGCAACTGTTTCCCTGGGAGAAAGTGCCCTGGGAACGCCTCGCCTTCCCGGTCATTCATGACACGCTTGTCCGCTACGTGGAAGATCGCCGTCGGGGGCAGTATCAGCTGCACGTCGGCGTCGTGGACCGTCGCATCCCGCACGAGTAATAGCCGGAATTTCCCGGCGAGGCCAGAGCATGGCGAATGGATCGTCAGGTGAGTCCGCGAAAGCGTCTGGCCCAAGCTCCCCGGACCAGCCGCCCCATGTCCAGCCCATCCTGCAGGAGCCTCCGCCCAACCTCAACGGGGGACGGACGCTCATCGTAGACGCGGCCGATCCTGCGGCCTATCCCCGTCCCAGCGCGGCGGTCAAAGAGGCAGAGTCGGAGGATCAGGTTTTTATCAGGCCGGGACGATATGAGGACAAGCTCTTCGTGTCGGAGCGGCCGATCCTGCTGATCGGAGCCGGGCGGGACGTCGTGCAGATTTTCAGCCGGCGCGGCGGGCCTCTCTATCTGCAGCGGGTGCCCGCCGGTCGCATCAGCGGCATCACCTTCCGCTACGTCGGCAGCGACCAGAATTCCGCGATGAATATTCTGGACAGCACCTGTACCATCGCCGGCTGCCGCGCGACGGAAGGCATCCTGTCCGGCGTGGTCATCTACGGGCCGGATTGCCGGCCCACGTTGATCGACAACGAAGTGTGCCACAACCGCGAGTCGGGTATCTTCTCCTTCGCCGGCGCCCGCCCCTACCTCGCCCAGAACCACTGTTTCGCCAACCACCATTTCGGGCTGGCCGTCCGGGACGAGGGGACGCATCCGGACCTGGTCCGCAACCTCTGCCGGGACAACATGCTCAGCGGCATCCTGCTCTTCCACAATGCCGAAGCCATGGTCCTGAGCAACGTCTGCCGCGACAATCAACATTGGGGCTTGGTCACTGCGCCGGAATGTACGACGTCGCCGCCAAGGGAAGAACTGGCCGGGGCCAATCAACTGGATGCCAACCCGCGCGGCGCGATTTGTGTGACCAAAGAACCGCTGGCCGAGATTGGCCGTTAGCAGGCTGTCCCAAAAGGCCTCCAACTTTGTTCTCGGGCGCTCAAACCCCTCAACGAACGACAGAACTGGAGGCAAAGTACCTATCCGCTCGCATGTGATCGAGGCGAGCGGGTCAAGCGAAGCTTGGTATGTACCTCCTCGGGGCCTCGCTCCTTGCGGCCTCGCTGGATGACCTTTTTGAGCAGCCTGTAGGGTGGGACGGGTGTGATAAGACCTTTTTGAACAGCCCGTAGGGTTAGTCGTGCTCCTGAACGTCTGAAAATCCCTTGCTTAGCACTGGTTGAGGTTATAGGATTTGCCGAAAGCGCGAGTTTCCTTAGTAGGGGCGGGATAGCCAGCCTACTCAATAAAACTTCATTCTCCATGGATGTCCTTCATCAGTCCCAACTGCTTTCCAAGGAAATCTATACTCTCATATGCGGGCGAGAGGCCCCTGTTTCTCTGCGAGGCAGCATAGCCGCAGGGAGCTACGATGCGGTTCACGAGCATCATCGCTCCATCGTTCTTCTTATTGAACATCATCTTATTGGCTCGGCGTTTGTGTTGGTCCGCCCCATGTTCGATGGGTGCATAAACGGACTATGGGCAACATATCTTGCAACTGATGATGAACTTGAACGGTTTGCGGAAGGGAGGCAAACGATCAATCCCGTTCGAACCCTCAACCGTCTCAAGAAGAAAGATGATGGCGAACTTACTAAGACGTTACAGCGAATTTATACCGAAGCGTGGGAGCATATGAGCAGTTATGTTCATGGTGGCTATATCCAAGTAGCACGTCGAAACGCAATCGAGTACATCGGCTCAAACTACTCATCGGAAGAGATAGATGACATGTTAAGGCTGGCGAATTTGATGGCAATCCTCGCTGCGATGGAAATCCTAAGCCTTTTGAATGATCAATCATTTGTTGAAGAAGAAATGGATAAGATCCTGGCGAAGTATCATGTCGACT
>JAGWTI010000152.1 GCA_028876065.1 Nitrospirota bacterium | reverse complement strand
CGTTCACCGTTTTACACGTCTGCTCGCAAAGACCGCAGCCCACACAACGGTCCTCGATGACGGCCAAACGGAACGCGTCGAAATCCATGGCCAAGGCTTCGGTGGGGCAACGAGAGACGCAGGCATGGCAGCCCTGGCCTGCCGTACAAATTCGATGAGCCACCACGGCGATCCCCATCGCTACGGCGTCTACCCCGGCCACGGGAAGGAGGGCGTCGGTTCCACAAGATGCGATACAAGGAAAATCGTCACAGAGCCGGCACGGCGTCTCATCGGGAAAGATCGCCGGTGTTCCGGATTTTCCTTCTGACTTAATGCTGCCGTACGGACAGGCCTTCAGGCAATCTCCACAGCGGGTACAGCGCTCAAGAAACAGTGCCTCCGCGACTGCCCCGGGCGGCCGAAGCCAGTCTGTTCGTATCGGTGGTTCCGGAGTTGTTGGCTCTGGCGCAGCATCGCGATGTTTGACAAACTCCTGCGCCGTCTTGGCAACGGCCAGGACGGAATCCTTCAGAAAATGGCGGCGGCCGTATTGCGAGTCCGAAGCCACAGACGATCCTTTCGTCACATCACGCCATCGGCACGAAGCTTGTACACTTCGACACAACGGTCGCACGCCCCAAACTCGACGTCCCACCCGGGATGATTCTCACGGATGAAATCCAAGACGTGCGGTTCCAGCTTATGTTCAAGATCTTCGACCCACGTATAAGTCGGAAAGCGACAAAGCGGGCAGGGAAAGCCCGGCATCAGCATCACCTTGTTCTGAACATCGGGGACTTCCCCGCCTTCAACGTCCAAGGCACGGTCCATGACACGCAGCGTGTCGGTGGCCATCTCGACGAGTTCCGCGTGGGTCAGTTGGTCCGCCTGCCACAACCCTTCGAAGACCGACTTCAACTGCGTGGGGGGAATCTTGCGATACCAGGAACGGAATTCTTTGAAGCGATCCTCTCGGGTGAGCATCGACTCCTTGCCGGACCGCACCAGGCGAGAATCGATGTGCAGGCACCAGAGGACGCGGTACCGATGCAGGATCAAGGTTTCTTCGCCGGGGTTTTGGCCGACTTTGGTATCCGGGTCATAGCCGAACCCCTCGTCCAGAATATCGGCGATGTGCATCAGCTCGTGGCGACAGTACCGAGTCAGCGCCGGGTCGTAGAACCGGCGCGGGATCAATTTGATCCCCACGCCCTTGAGCCCCTTTTCCTCAAACTGTCTGGCCAGCTCCTGTTCGACGGACCCCCATTTTCGGAGAATATCGACGCCTTCCTGATCCTCTTTCAGGACGCCTTTGATCAAGACAATTCCAATGCGCTCCTTGAGCTGCGGGAATTCGTCGAACGCGTCCCGGACGATGTCGGAAAACCCCCAGGTCCCGAACAAATACTGGTAGAGTTTTTTGAACTCGGCCTCCCGATCGTCCAATGAAAACTTTTCATAGATCGGATCCGCCAGCTCATGAAACTCTTTGTAGTAGGTCGGATCACCCTCCCGCTCCGTTTTCTCAACGAAGGAGTCGATGACTTCCTGAAGAAGGGCGGGCTGAAATCGAATTTCCATGGACGCGTATCTCCTGCTGCTCGGGGATTTGTTGGACCTACCCGTCTACATCACACATGAGAGAAGGAATCGCAGAGTGACAGGAGGCGTGAACGGATGCTGCGGCTTGACTTGTTTCCAAACCATCTTTTATGATCAACACAATTCCGCCCTGATTATAGCTATCCAACCGCAGCATTTGCAATCCCGGCAGGACCTTCGTCGCTGCCCTTGTTAAGGAGTACGTGCGTTATGGCCGAAATGACCCAGCCCCTTTCTTCCGGCAGCCAGACAGGCCCCGCCCCGGCTGCGATACCGTCACCGATCGACCTGTTGGACTATTGGAAGGCCGGCACAAGGGAAGTGAAGACGTTCCGCGGCCATTCCCAGGGGATCTGGGCGGTCGCCTTTTCTCCGGACGGGCTCACATTCGCCAGCGGCGGGGCGGATCGCCTCCTCCGTATTTGGGATATCGAGACCGGAAGACTCCTGCGATCCCTCCGCGGCCATACCCATGACATCCGTGCCATCCTCTACACGCCCGACGGGCAGACGCTGGTCAGCGGCAGCGAAGACCGAACCATTCGCCTGTGGAATCCCAAAACCGGGGAGCCCACCAAATTGCTCTTCACGCGCTACGATCACAATGTCTGCAGCCTGTCGCTCTCTCCCGATGGGCTCATGCTTGCCCGAGGCAGCCACAACAAGGACATCAAGATCTGGGAAATCAGCACGGGCACTGAATTGATGACCTTGCTCGGGAAAGATCAATACGACCACCACTGGTCCCCGGTGGTCGCCTTCTCTCCGGATGGCTTCCACTTGGCCAGCGGGTCCGACATCGGGAAAATCAAACTCTGGGAGGTCCTCCCGAGCGGTGAGGAGAAGATCCTGCACAACGGGCATTGGCAGGACATCCAAGACGACGACACCACCGAATACCGCGGGTACTTCGTTGAGGACGAGGGCGGGTTTCAAAAACCGATGTTGTATTGGATCGGCGCCTTGACGTTCACCCCCGACGGCCAGATCCTGATCAGCGGAAGCCGCGATGCCACGATCAAGTTCTTCCAACTGCCCCAAATGACCGAGATTCGAACGCTCAAAGGTCATGGGGGGTGGGTCCGATCCCTGGCCGTTTCGCCGGACGGCCGAGTCCTCGCCAGCTCCGGGGATGACAACCAGATTAAGCTGTGGGATCTGGCGGCGGGCCGCAACTTCAGGACCTTGAAAACCCACACCGGCGCGGTGCGGGGCGTCACCTTCTCCCCCGATGGACAACGTCTGCTCAGCGCCTCTTGGGATCGGACGGTCAAGCTCTGGGAAGGCGGGACCGAGCCGCAGGAATAGTTCTACCCATTTTCGAACACAGACGAGGGGTCGGGAGCCTGAACAACCGCTCCTGGCCCCTCGTTCTTTTCCACGCATTCCGACGGCGGCTGACGAAGGAGAGACGGGAGCGAGGCCATTGGGAGCGCTCTCTGTGCTCGCAGAGGCCGCACACTCAGAAGGTGCTCCCTCGATGCGCGCAGTGGAGATCGCCCCCAACGACCTCGCTTGAATAGCAGAGCCACCGAGAAGAAAAACAAATAGAAAGGCGACAGGCCGCTTGAAGGCCCGTCGCCTTTAACGCTTCGCCACGTTCAATGGGCTACGTCGATAGTGATAGCCTTACAAATCTTGACTGGC
>JAGWTI010000151.1 GCA_028876065.1 Nitrospirota bacterium | reverse complement strand
CGCTGCAAGCCGTCAGGCTGCAGAGCAGCAGGGGAAGGCCCCACGTCAATATTGTATTGGTATTGTGGAGGAGAGCGCTAGGGCGATGACGAGACACGCAATGGTCCTATTCAGTTGGGGGCTAGGCTAGATACGTCCTGTGTCCGGGCAGCGGTTGCTTGCGTCCGTCAGCCGATCCTGCCGCCGCGGCGCATCGGCCCGCATGGGCAGTGCAACGTGGCGGCCAATCGAGAGGAGGCGCGGCTTACTTGCACGAGAATTGGATCCCCCAAAGCAATTCATCGACGCCTCCATCATAAACCGTATTCACGGTTCCCCGCCATTTCCGGTCCACCTTTTCGTTGACCCTCGGGAGCGTTCCCTCTTTGAGAATTTGGTATCCGGTCGGGCATTTTCTTTCCATCAGGGTCAGGGCTTCGTTACGGCCGAGGGAGGAAACCGTTTCAATCTCTTTGGTGTAAGGGAACCCGATGACGCCTCCCGAAGGCGTTTCACGGACGAACGAGGCTTCTTGCATGCAGGCGGACAGCCCGGCCCAGAGAGCGAGCAGGCCGATCCACCGACCGTAGAACCGTGTCACAGAATTCTTTCTCATGGAGATAGGGGGCCGCTCTGAGAGCGGCCCCCGTGGAGAGACATTCTACTAGGTTTGCGACGAGGTGTCACGCCGGCGGTTACTTCTTGGTCTCGCAGTAGGTGTTTTCTTCGAGCGCGGTAAAGCCGCCCCCGACGCCGCCGGAAATGAAGTCCGCGATTTCCCGTCCTTCCGTATTCCACACATGCAGACACTGGGCGATCAGAAACGGTTCGCTTTTCGGCGCCCCGTCCACCAGCACCGTTTCCGGCTTGCCTTTCGTTCTCCCGACCATGATGAATCGATTGCCCGGCATCAATGCCCGCTGATCCAACTTGCCGTTGAAGAGGAAGGCGAACTCATATTCGCCGGTCTGTTTGTCGGTATCGGTCGGCCCGTAAGCCGGATGACGCACGATGGGCAATTGTTGTCCGACGATCACGATGCCATTGGGAGTCTGTTGAGATGCGACAATGCGCCCTCCCACTTGCACCTTCGGTCCTTGACCGCCGACATCCCGGTCACTGGTCATGGGGTTGCCGGTTGTCTGCCGCCAGGCTTTGAAATCGAAGGTGGGGGCCACGTCCTCCATCACGTCCGCCGGAAACAGTGCGGGAGTGGTGCAGCCTCCGAGGGTCAGGCAGAACACAAGTGCCGAGCCTATTCCTGTGGGTTTCATCACTGTCTCTCCTTTGCGCATAGGGGGCTATAAGCCGTGCGTTACATGTACCGGATTTGAAACTGCACGTAAAACGCGTTCTGGGCGAAGGGATCGCCGACGCCTCTGGTGGGGTCGGCCACAAGCCCGGTTCCATTGCCAGAATGGTGCCGGAATTCATAGTTGAACATCAACTTGCTCTGAATCTTAGGCGGCAGATTCTCGAAGTAATAGTTCAGCCCCACGATCGTCCTCGTGTACAGGTCGTTGCCGGCCATCGCGCCCATCGTCGAGCCTGCATGGGTGTTGGGATTGAACTGTTCGTACCAGATGATCGGTTCCCAGTTCTCCAAGGGGCCTTGCGTGAAGAGATACTTACCATAGACGTACCACGTCTGTCGCGACACACCGGGGGCGCCGTTGCCGCCGCATTGGGTCTGGGTCAGACAGGCCCCCTGGGCCGGGAGGCCGACCGTGGTCTGGTTGGCTCCGTCGTGGCCGGTCCACCATTCGCCTTGGAGGTACAAGCCGGGGAGCCACTTGGACACGTACCGCCCATCGACCCCGAATCGGTCCATCGCTCCCTTGCCGCGTCCGTTGATGAAGGTGCCCGTGTTGTTGCTTTCCCCTCCGATCACCGTGAAGCTGATGAACGAGACGTCGGTCAGGAACAGTCTGGTGCGCGAGTACACCGCTTTGGGACCGTTCGCGCCATTTTGGCCGTTGAAGTTGGCCTGAAAGTTATTGTTGTTCATCACGCCGATGGCGTAATCCAACCGGTTCCACAGACGTCCCCGCATGTCGAGGAAGAAATCGCGTTCCTGAATGAAGTCAATCGTCCCCGCCGAGCCGTTTCGTCCGGTCGTGCTGTTCGCCGCCCCGCTTCCGACGGACGTGAGATAGGGAGCGCTGATGACATCCCGCAAACCTCCCGACGTCTCGGTGTAGATACCGAAGGGCATACGGAAGATTCCGAAACGGAAGAAATTCAGGTTGGGCGCCAAGCCGACGACCGGCCTGAAGTCAATGTAGGACTCCCGGAACATCGTCGCGCTGACGGCCGTGCCTCCGGCGGCCGTCGCGCAATTCCCTCCGGACGGGCATCCCGGCGTGCTCACCGTCAACCCGCTGCTTTGCATCTCGTAGAGGGCGTGCCAGCGCGGAAGATTGTCGCTGATCTTCCCCCAGAAAATTAACTCGGAGCGGCGGATCGAGATCTGATCCTGGCTTTTGCCCTCTCCCTGATGGGCATCCTGGTGACTATAGAGCCATTGCAGGGCGTTCAAGCCGGTATTGAACTTGTCCGTGAGTACGGGTAATTTTTCAACCTTTTCCTTCCACTCTTCGAGGATGTCCAGCCGTTGCTCGACTTGTTTGGGGATCTCATAGGGAGCCCCCACGACTTGCGAGGCTGGCACTTGAGGAGCAGGGGCTGCCTGGGCGACGAGTACCGACGAGGGTCCGTTGGGTTGGGCTGTGAGCGTCGGCCCCGATGATCCGGGAGAATAAATCGTCGGCTCTGCCGCGGCAGCCTGGTTGGCGCCGAGTCCCGCGGTCAGGGCTACTGCGGCTGCGGCAGCCCAAAGAAATGGGTGGCGGCTCTTCATCGCTGCGTCCTCCTTCCGGTTAGTGTCTGCATGGATATGGTCGGCTGTATGGTGGTGATCCGCAAAGTGTTCAAACGATACGCCCAGGCTTGTACGCTCGCGCTGTCACGAGCCGATGACCGACCTGTTACGCAGTGGTTAATTTTCACGTGCCGTGCCGAGAGCTGCCGGACAGAATATGCGGTCATGGGAGTCCGCTGAGCGCTTTCTGAGCCGTCGCTCCCTCCACGGGGAAATAGCCGTCCTTCATCACGTCGGATTGGCCTTCCCGGCTGTAGACGTACTTGAAGAATTCTTTGACGATCGGCGGGAGGGGTTTGCCCGGCGCCTGGTTGACGTAGACGTAGAGGTAGCGCCAGAGCGGGTAGCTGCCGCTCTTCGCGTTGTCGATCGTCGCGTCCACGAAGGGGGCGCCGGACTTGT
>JAGWTI010000074.1 GCA_028876065.1 Nitrospirota bacterium | reverse complement strand
TTGGCGCCCATCATAGCACCAGGGCGAGCAACAGACGGCTCCCAGCTCTCACCCCCACCCTGACAGGTGGGGAACTCCCGCTAAATTAGATCCATATTGGATCGCAACCAATTGATCCACTAGCGCGAACCAAGACCGCCCTCGAACTAATGTCAACCACCTCGATGTGATCAACATAGATTTCATCGATTTGGTGATGGGTGGCCAACACGTCGATGGAATCAATGGCCTCCGATATCACCTGATTGATGAGGTGCTGATCAATGGCATTGCTCAATGATTCTGCAACACGTCTCCTACATTTCAAGATGTGCTCAATGAAATACTCAGTAGCCTTGAGGCATTGACCCGCCAAGGCCTCTACCTGTTTAGGCTTAATCGCAAACGTAGATGGTTCGATGTGGGTGTGCTTGTTAAGGACCTTGATTGCCTTCATCAGGTCCGAACGCACGAATGCAACGTCAATGCCGAGCTTCCTTTTCACGAAGGCGTCCGATAAGCCACCTTGGATGGCGTACGTAGCGCGATGCGCGCGGGTGATTCCGTCGGCAACTGTTTGGGTTGGCCTGAACCAAACGCATCTCTTCACCTCACTATCTGGAGCCAACCGGTGCAGCACGTGGCGCAGCAGTTCCCGAAGTGCGTACGAGAAGTTGTTGAAGCGCAAAGGGCCAGCGATCTGGAGATTGTCGAAGGCTGCTGTCAAGAGGCCCTTTTCAAATCCCGCCATCAATACTTCGCGAATCGGACCTTCGTACTTTCCCCGCAATTGAGCAACTGTCACCATAACGTGCCCTAATGCCCAGCCTTATCCGTCGACCCGCAGTATCGAAACAAAGACGGGATGGTCGGCTGGAAGCACTGGTTATTGCTTGGGCGCACGACGCTCCTTGAGTTCGTAGGGAAGGACATAAAGGAACTTAGCAAGCTCTCTGATGAAGTCAACGAGCTGCCGAGCGTCATCGAGCGACACATCGTTGATCGGATCAAAGTGCGCACCGTTGTTGCCAATCAGTCGGACTTCCTTTGCCCAGTCTGCAAGCGTTGGATGAAGCTGGCCTTTGCTTGAAAGGTTGCTCAGCCGTTGAGCCAGCGTCCCGTTGACTTCACCCTTATCCACCGCAATAGCTTCAAGGGTCCTACGGGCCATGACCGCCGCAGCCCGTGGGCAGTTGGCGGACAACGAAAGTACTGCCTCATTAAAAGCAGCGCTGATCGAAGCCGGGATAGCCTTGTGCGAGCTCGCTCCAGCTAGAGGCCACCAGTGAAAGCCCTTCCACGAGATCGTTCCGCTACCCTTACCCTCAATCGACCGGTGCTCCCCAGTCCACTGCTCTTCTAGCACTGCCACACCCTGATTACAGTTCCTACATATCAGCACAGTGGAGCGCTCATGATATGTAGGCATATTCGGCTCGCCATGGCCGATGATGTAGCGACCGTCAAAAGTGAGCGGTAAAGACTGGACATAGTCGAAGCTCGATTGCTTCTCGCACCGCGGGCAAAGTCCCGCTGGACGCCCAGAGTCCGGCAGGCCGTCATAATTCTCTGGTAGTGGCTCACCCCGCTTTCCCTTCGTTTTGTTTCTACCGAACATTCGACACTCCAGCTTTCCAGGTTGCCTAGCTATTGAGTAGACTGATCGGCATATCCTACCGATGCAGGCTGTAAATCACCGTGCCATTCTCAGCCTGTTTCAGTGACTTGTCAACGCATCCACCGCACGGGGCGGCGGCACCGCCGCCCCGTGCTGCTTCCCACTTCTTTTTTGTGTCAAGGGCCTCGGAGGGAGGGGCTGGGCCTGAAGGGATCGCCATGGCGGAGGGAGATGTTGCTCGCCGCTATCGACGCCGTTGCCCCGTTCCGTTATTCCGCTGAGGGGCACGGCCAACAGCACGACCGAGCAGGCCGATCGCGAATCAGCGCATCATGGCGAGACCTGAAGGCCGGCCCCTTCCAAGCCGAGGCTTCTTCCTCCCGCTCTTGACACATTCCCTCCATCCCTTTAGGCTGTTTTCCTGATGGCAGCGCCGGCCGGCAAAAAAATCCTGATCGTCGAAGACGAGAAGGATATCCTCGACCTCGTCAAGCTCTACTTGGAAAAAGAAGGCTATCGGACCGCCACAGCCACGACGGGCGTGGAGGGCCTCAAACTCGCCAAGACGGAACACCCGGACTTGGTCATCCTGGACCTGATGCTGACCGGGATCGACGGGCTGGAGGTCTGCAAACGGATCCGGGCCGACCCGCAGACGGCGCTCCTGCCGGTCATCATGCTCACCGCCAAGGCTGAAGAATCGGACGTCGTCGTCGGACTCGAGCTCGGCGCGGACGACTACATCACCAAACCGTTCAGCCCCAAAGCGCTGACCGCCCGCGTCAAGGCTTTGCTCCGCAGGCTGGAGCGCAAGCCCGACGACGCCCCTCGCCTCAGCTACGGCGCCTTGGCCATGGACCTGACGCGCCACGAAGTGACGGTCGACGGCCACGATATTCCGCTCACGGCCAAAGAGTTCGGATTGCTGGAGCACCTGCTGCGCCATCCGGGACGTGTCTTGACCCGCGACGTGCTCCTCAATGCCGTGTGGGGATACGATTACTACGGGACGACACGGACCGTGGACGTGCACGTCCGGCGGCTCAAGCAGAAGATTCCGCTCCTCGACGACGCCATCGTCTCGGTCAAATCGCTGGGGTACAAATTGAAAGATGCCGGCCCCTCCTCCTGATGTGAACCGTCCATGACGCTCTCGATCCGGTGGAAAGTCACGCTCGGCACCCTGCTCGCCGTCATGTTGGGGCTTGCGGTAGCCGGGGGGCTGGCGTTCCGCTCGATCGAGCAACTGGAACTGGCCCGCGCGGAAGAAGCCCTGGCCTCCCGCACAGGGCTGGCCGCGCTCGCCTTGCGACCGCTTTTGGATCGTCCCCCCCTTCCATCAGACCGCCTGCAGGCCCAGGCGCGCGAGATCGGACTCCAAGCCAACGCCAGAGTGACGGTCATCGCCGAAGACGGCCGGGTCCTTGCCGACAGCGCCCTGTCGGAGGAGGCGATCGCAACGCTCGACAACCACCGGACGCGCCCGGAAGTCGCCAACGCGCTGGCGGCGGGGCGCGGCACGGACATTCGGCGCAGCGACACCACCGGCCAGCGCCTGTTCTATCTCTCCTTGCGGGTCACCGCTCCCGACACCCGCGCCGTTCACGTTGTGCGACTCGCCATGCCCCTGACGACGCTGGAAAGCCGCATCCGCGACTTGCAACAGGCCCTGGGCATTGCGTTCGGCGTCGCCTTCGCCGTCTCCGTCCTCCTCAGCTTCTTCATCGCCAGAGGATTAACGAGGCCCCTGTCGGATATCGCCGCCGTCGCCCGGCAATTGGCCGGCGGCTCCTTCGAGCGGCGGATCCCGGCCGCCTCGAACGACGAGGTCGGCGTGCTCGCGACCACGCTCAACCAGATGGCGGACCAGCTCGACCACGACATCACGGCCCTGCGGAAGCTGGAAACGGTCCGGAAAGATTTCGTCGCGAACGTCTCCCACGAACTGCGCACGCCGCTCACCTCCATCAAAGGCTACGTCGAGGCGCTGCTGGAGGGCGCGAAGGACCATCCGGAGGAAGCCACGCGGTTCCTGCACATCATCCTCAAGCAGAGCGACCGGCTGAATCTGATTTTGGAAGACCTTCTGCAACTCTCGCAGATCGAGTCGGGCCGGGTTCAATTCAGGCAAGATCCCGTCGATTTGCGCGGGGTGGTGGATCGGACCCTCGCCTCCATCAAACCGCTGGCCGAGAAAAAGCAACAGACGCTCTCCGTCGCCATTCCGCAGGATGCGCCCCCAGTGACAGGCGATGAAGACCGGCTGGTCCAGGTCCTCACCAACTTGCTGGACAACGCCGTGAAATACTCACCGGAGGGCGGCACCATCGACGTGACCACGCGGCCCGCTCGGGGAGATGCGGCGATCGAACTGACCGTGGCGGACAACGGGATCGGCATTCCGGAAGCCGATCGCCCGCGCGTGTTCGAGCGGTTCTATCGGGTCGACAAGGCCCGGTCCCGCGAGATGGGGGGCACCGGGCTCGGGCTGGCCATCGTGAAGCACATCGTCGAGGGACACGGCGGCCAGGTGTGGGTGGAAGGGAACGAACCGACCGGCAGCCGTTTCATCATCCGACTCCCGATCGCGAAACCCGTGCCGGGCACGCCTCACCCGACGCGCGACACCACCGCGTAAATCACCGCCGCCATCAGCGCCGCGCCGGGAAGCGTAAAGACCCAGGCGTAGAGAATGCGCGCCGTCACGCCCCACCGGACGGCGGACAGCCGCTTGACCACCCCGACCCCCATCACCGAGGACGTGATCGTATGGGTGGTGCTGACCGGCAAGCCGATATGCGCGGTCATCAGCAGCACCGTCGCGGCGCCCGTCTCCGCCGCGAAACCATGCACCGGCTCCAGCGTCAGAATCCGCATTCCCAGCGTCCGGACGATCTTCCATCCCCCGACCGCGGTTCCCAACCCCATCGACAGCGCACAAGCCACAATGACCCAGGTCGGGACCTCGGCGGTGGGAATCTGCCCCGCCGACAGCAGCGCGAGCGTGATGATCCCCATGGCCTTCTGCGCGTCGTTGGCGCCGTGACTGAACGCCATAAAACCGGCCGACGCCAATTGCAGGCGGCTGAACAGCCTGGTGGCGAAGTTCCGCGGCGTCCGGAAGAACACCCGGCTGATCAAGACCATGATGGCCAACCCGGTCAGAAACCCGAAGAACGGAGACAGGACCATCGCCTCCATCACCGACCGCAAGCCGGTCAGCTTGACCACCGACCAGCCGCCGTGCACCAGCGCCGCCCCCACCAGTCCGCCGATCAAGGCATGCGACGAGCTGGTCGGCAAGCCCAACAGCAGCGTGAACAAATTCCACACGATCGCGCCGCCCAGCGCGGACGCCACCATCGCTTGGGTCACGGCGGCCGGGTCCACGATCCCGGACCCGACCATTTTGGCCACCGCCGTCGACATAAACGCGCCGGCCACGTTCAGCACCCCCGCCATCAGCACCGCCGCGAGCGGACTCAAGACCCGGGTGGACACCACGGTCGCGATCGCATTGGCGCTGTCATGCCACCCGTTCGAGAAATCGAACAAGAGCGCCAGCACCACCACCAGCAACAACATGCCGTTCAGATCAAACATTTTCAGTTATTGATTGTGAATTTTCGTTTTGAGTTGCTCGTTCGAGACAACTACAAACTCAACACTTCCAACTCAAAACTCCCATCAGACGTGCTTGAGCGCGATCCGTTCGAGGATATTGGCCACATCTTCGCAGCGATCCGTCCCTTCTTCGAAATTCTCATAGATCTCTTTCCACTTGATGACCGCGATCGGGTCCTTTTCCTGCTCGAACAGCGAAGAAATCGCATCCCGGGTGATCCGATCCGCTTCATTCTCCAGACTGTTCACCTCCACGCAACATTCGCTCAGATCCGCATGGGATTGCCCCAGCCGATCGATGCCCGCCCCCACCGCGACCGCCGCCTGGTGGAGAATACCGGCCAGCTTGATCGCAGTGTCGGTGGGCTTGGTCACCTTGAACACCACGAAACGATCCGCGACCGCTTCGACCAGATCCAGGATGTCGTCCATCGCGCTGGCCAATCCGTGGATATCCTCCCGGTCGATCGGCGTAATGAACGTCTGGTTCAATTTCCGCACGATATCGTGGGTGATCCCGTCACCGATATGCTCGATATCCTTAATGCGGCGCGCCTGCTCGACCGGGTTCTCAAACCGCTCCATCATGTCTTTGAGCAAGCGGCTGCCCTCGATCATGTTGTGCGCCGCCTTGCGGAACAGATCGAAGAACGCCACTTCGCGTGGGATTAAACTGAACATCGCATCAACCCCTTCAATCAATGCTTCGACGGTTTCGGCCCATCTGTGGCGGCCGACGAGGCCGCCCGTTCCCGCTCGACCTTCGCGATCGCCGTTCGATCGCGTCTCCGGCCACGTCCGTCCGGCTTGCGCCGCCGGGCGCCCCTACACACCCTACCAGCGGAGCAGCGCGGTCGCCCAGGTCAGGCCTCCCCCGACCGTGCCCAGCAGGACCGGCATGCGGTCGGCCACCCGTCCGGCCCGCACCGCCCCATCCAGGGCGATGGGCAGCGACGCGGACGACGTGTTGCCGACCTGCTCGATGACCGAGTACATGCGCTCCGGGGGAATACCCAGCCGCTTCCGCAGCATGGCCAGCAACCGGCCATTGGCTTGATGAAACACGACCTGCCCGACCTCGTCCATCGACAGGCCGAACTCTTTGAGCATCTCCGTCACCGCGTCCGCCAGCCGCTTGACGGCCAGCCGGAAAAGCGGCCCTCCCTGCATCGTCAGCACGTGCCGGCGGTCGCGAACCGTCTCGGCCGTGGCCGGCTGGCGGGATCCTCCGGCGGCCATCCGGATCAGCCCGTGACGGGATCCGTCCGCATAGAGCCGCACGCCCAGCACGCCTCGGTCCAACGGCCCATCGGCCGGCTCACCCACCAGCAGCGCCGCGCCCGCGCCGTCTCCGAACAACAGGGCCGTCGCCATGTCCTGCGCGTCGAGGAAACGGGACTTGACCTCCGCCGCGACGACCAGGCAGCGTTGCGCCTGCCCGCCCCGGACCAGTCGGTCGGCCATGGACAGGGCATAAAGAAACCCGGAACAGGACGCCGCCACATCGAACGCAGCAGCACGGCTCGCGCCCAGCCGGTGCTGCAACAGACAGGCGCTGGAGGGAAACACCATGTCCGGCGACGTCGTGGAGAGCACGATAGCGTCCACCGACGACGGCGACACCCCGGCAGCCTCGCACGCCGCCCGTGCCGCCCGCTCCGCCAAATCCGAGGTGGCTTCCCCCTCGCCGGCCCAGCGGCGGAAGCGGATACCGGTCCGTCGGTACACCGCCTCGGCGTCGAGTCCGAACGCCGAGCCGACGTCCGCATTCGTCACGGCTCTGGCAGGGACATAGGAGCCTGTTCCAACAATACGGCTGCGGATCACGGTTCGACTCTCCAGCAGAACGGTCCCGATACGATCGCACGGCAGTTTCTCCCCTGCGCGCAGACGCAACGGTGAACGTCCGCGCGATTATAGGGTGCCGGGGGAGACCCGTCAAATGAACTTCGCCGGATCGGTTGCATTTTGGACCGTTCTTTGATAGCGTGTCCGGCGTTTGGCTCGTTTCAGCAGTTGGGCACCGCATCCATGCGTATGACGTCCCGCAAAACCCTCCCGTTCCTTATCGTCGCCTTGGCCATCGGCTTGTCGTTCGGCTGCTCCAGCACCCCCAAACCGACCCAGGCCGCGGCCGACGGCAAAGCCGCCAGCGGCACCGACGAACAGATCTTCATCGGGGACACGATCGAAAAGAATTACGACCCCAACGTCATCATGAAACGGGCCGAGGCGTTCTTCGAGAAAGAGGAATATGCGGAAGCCCTGGTGGAATACCAGCACTTCCTCGACCTGCACCGGGCCCATGTCCTCTCCTCGTACGCCCAGTTCAAGATCGGCATGAGTCACTTTAAAATGTCCAAGTCCATCGATCGCGATACCGCCCCCATCACCAAGGCCCAGGAAACCTTCGAAAAGCTCTTGAAGGAGTATCCGGGCAGCAAGTACCAGGCCGAAGCCATCGAAAAAATCAAAGCCTGCAACGATTTGATGGCCCAGGCCTACTACTTCGTCGGCCAGTTCTACTATCGGCGCGAGTCCTACCTGGCCGCCGCCTACCGGTTCGAATCCATCGTCAAAAAATTCCCGGAGATGGATGTCGCTCCCGACGCGCTCTACTATTTGGCCCTGTCCTACAGCGAGCTGGGCGCGAACGACTGGGCACACGACAGACTGGTGCAGTTGGCGCAACAGTACCCGAACCACAAACACCAGCAGGCCAGCAAGGTCCTACTGGCCAAGGTGGACGCCAAGCTGCCGCCCGGCACGGTGTTGGCGAAGGCAGCGCCGGCCCCGGCCCCGGCCAACGTCCCCGGCTTACCCAGCGCCGCAACACCGACGCCCACGCCGGTCGTGGCCCAGGCTCCGGCGCCGACTCTCCCGACGGCCGGCGCATCGTCCCCTCTCCCGCCCGTCGCTCAAGCCTTGACCGCCGTCAGCACCAAGGCGGCGGCGTTTACGCCGCAAGTCACGCTCTGCCGCATCGGCTCCTGGTGCTGATCCGATAGCATTCAGCTCTTAGCTCTTAGCCTCAGCTTTCAACGATCAGCAAAAAAGATCGTCGTCAGGCCCGGCAATCGAGATCGTTGCCTCCTCGTGACACGTCTTCCGGCTGAAAGCTGAGAGCTGATCGCTGACGGCTGCTTAATGCAGCGAGAGTGTTTCGCGGAGGAGTTCCCGGAACGAGGCCTTGACCACGCCTTTGGCCTTCTTGAAGAAGGTCTGGTAGCTTTCGCGCCCCTGCAGCACTTCGTAGTAGAGATTGATCACTTCCTGATAGCGGTGCATCAGCCGGTGGCACAGGCGCGGAAAGGTGTAGACGATCCGCGCCACCCGCGAGGCCACGCGAAACTCGGCATAGATTTCCCGGATCACCGCCGCTTCATAATCCAGCAACGTCCGCCGGGAATCATGGAACGTGCCCAGCACGCTGGCCGCCGCAATCTGGCCCGAGCGGACCGCGTAATAGATGCCTTCGCCGAACAGCGGGTCCACCAGGTGCCCCGCATCCCCCACCAGCAACGCCCGATGCCGGACCAGCCCGTCCGACGCCGACGCCCCGCTGGCGCTGAACAGGGGCAAGGGATGGCCGTGGGGCCTGGGCACGGCCATGTGAGCCAAGCCCTTTTCGTCGCGGACAAACCGGTCGAACACGCCCTTGGGACTGGCCGGCCGGCCCTTGAACTCCGCCACGCCGATGGACAACCGCTCCTTCTTCGGAAAAATCCAGGCGTAGCCCTGCGTCGTGGCGCCCAGATCGATGAGCACTTTCCCCTCGCCCGGATAGACCGGCTGTTGCCCGATACCCATCTCGCTCTCGAGCGTCGGCATCCGGCTCAGGCGGCGGTTCGGGAACAACCGCTGCGCCACGATGCTGTTGGCGCCGTCCGCGCCGATCAGCACCTTGGTCTTGTACCGGCCCCGATCCGTGATCACTTCCACCCCGTCCGGCAGCTGGAGGAACTGCAGCGCCTGCTCTCCCTCATGTACTTCCGTCCCGGCGCGGCGCGCCTTCTCGAGCAACAAATGGTCGAACCGGTCGCGCATGACCATGAACGCGATGGGCGAGGGGGACTGGATCAGGAAAGGCTCCTCTCCATGGTAGGTGAACTGGACCCCGTAGACCGTATGCTCGACGACCGCTTTGTAGTCTTCGTCCAGAATCTTGTCGATCCGGGACGAGAGGCCGCCGCCGCAGACCTTGTAGCGAGGGTGCGCCTGCTTGTCGAGCCCGAGCACCGCCATCCCCGCGCGACTGAGCTCGTAGGCGGCCGTCGCGCCGGCCGGACCCATGCCGACGATGAGCACGTCGTAGGCTTTGCTGTCAGGTAAAGTGGGCATAGTTCTTAGTTCCCAACAGGGCGCTCAAAATGGCCAGCCAACGAGGCCGCAGGGAGCGAGTGCCCCGAGGCGTACTGAAGAAGTACGTTGAGGGGTCCGAGTCGACCGAGAACAAAGTTGGGGGCCATTTTCAGCGCCCTGCTATTGGCCGAGATACCAGCCGATCCCATACCGCTCCAAAAAGCTCGTGATCAGCGTCAGCGAGTTCGCATAGATCATCACGCCCACCACCACCAAAAACGCCCCGCTGACGACAGACACGCCCCAGAGATAGGCCCGGACTTGCTTGAAGTAGCCCAGGAACCGGTCGACCCCCAGCGCCGTCGCGAAGAGCGGCAGCCCTAGGCCGAGGGAGTAGGCCGTGAGCAACGTCACCCCGTCGGTCAGGGCGTCGGTGGTGCTGGCATAGAGCAAAATCGTCCCCAACACCGGCCCCACGCAAGGCGTCCAGCCCGCGGCAAAGGCCACCCCGATCAGGAACGAGCCCAGATATCCGGCGGGGCGGCTCTTAAAATGAAGCCGCTTCTCGACCTGCAGAAAGCGCACGTTCAACACCCCGAGCAGATAGAGGCCGAAGATCACGATCAAGATGCCGCCGAATTTCCGGATATGGTCCTGGTACGTGATCAGCGCCTGGCCGATCAGCGTGGCCGAGGCCCCGAAGGCGATGAACACGCCGGAGAAGCCGGCGATGAAGAGCAACGAGTTGACCACGATCGCCTTGCGGAACCGCTGCCGCTCCGCCGCATCCGAGAGCTGGTCGAGGGACAAGCCGGTGATGTAAGAGATGTACGAGGGGACCAAGGGCAGGACGCAGGGCGACACAAAGGACAGGAGTCCGGCCGAAAAGGCCGCGAGGAGGGAGATGTGCTGAATGGACTCGCCCATACGTCACCCCCTGCAATCAGGGCGCCGCCACCAATTTCTTGATCAGCTGCCGCCCTTCGGGACTTTGCCAATCCCGCGCCCCGAAGATCCGATGCGTGATGACGCCCTGGCGATTCACCAAAAACGTCATCGGCAAGGTCCGCGCCCCGTACGCGACCCCGACGCGAAAGTCCGAGTCGTGCAGGATCGGGAACGTGAGGCCCATCTCTTCGCTGAACGGCCTGGTCACGGCCGCACCCTGCTGATCGGTGGACACGGCCAGGATTTCAAAATCCCGCCGGTTGAATTCCCGGTAGAGGTCCTCCATCGCCGGCATCTCCACCCGGCAGGGTCCGCACCAGGTCGCCCAGAAATTTAGGAAGACGACGCGCCCCCGATAATTCGACAGCGTCACAAGTCGGCCAGTCAGGTCGTAGAGCTGGAAATTGGGCGCCGGCGCCCCGACACGCACGCCGCCCCGCTCCTGGACCGGCTCCGCACCAGCCGTCGGGCCCGGCGCGGCCTCGCACCGTCCGGCTACGGCCAACGCCAGAAGGAGGCCGAGGAGCGCCCCTGTCATCGAGTTGATCCTGGAACTCCGCATGACGTCAGGTGGCCGGAGCACCGGCCGATGCGGTCTTCGATCCGGCCTTCAGCAAGCCGGTCAGCACCTTGAGATTGTCCAACACCGTCCAGTCCCTGGGACCGATCACCTTCTCCCGGAGCACGCCCTCCTGGTCGATGATATAGGTTTCCGGCACCCCCATGAGCTTGTAGCGCTTGTCGGTCTGCCCCCAGGAGTCCACCAGGACGGGAAACGTCAGGTTCATCCCCTTCACGAACGGCGGGATGTCTTTCTTCGTCGTGACCCGGTCGATGCTCACCGCGAGGATGACCAGGCCGTCTTTCTCGAAGTTCTTGTAGAGGACTTCCATGGAGGGCATTTCTTCGCGGCAGGGTTTGCACCAGGTGGCCCAGAAATTCAGGAAGACCACCTTCCCGCGATAGTCCGACAGGCGGACCGGCTTCTCGTCCAGCCCGGGCAGCTCGAAGTCCGGCGCCACTTTCCCCACCGTGAGCGGCTCGTACTTGGCGCTCTGCATCCAGACCAGGCCGAAGGCCAGCCCCAGGATCGCGACGGCCGTCACACTGATGAGCAGGCGCGAGGCGCCTTTGGGTTGCGCCTGTGCCGCCGTCTGATTGGTCAGTGATTCTTCGGTCATAGCGAGTCAGTTTTTAATTTTTAGTTTTGAGTTGTCTGGATAACTAAGAACTCAAAATTCAAAACTCAAAATTGCATCGCCGCTACGCGTACGCGTGCAATCCCGACAAGAGAAAGTTCACGCCCCAGAAACAAAAGATCACCATCAGGAATCCGAACACGGCGTAGACGGCGGCGCGGTGCCCCTCCCACCCATGCGTCATCCGCGCATGGATGTAGGCGCCGTAGATCAGCCAGACGATCAGCGACCAGGTCTCCTTCGGGTCCCAGCTCCAGTAGCCGCCCCAGGCGTAGTTCGCCCACATGGCGCCCAGAATGATGCCGAAGGCCAGCAGCGGGAACCCGACCATGATGGCCTTGTAGCCCAGCTCGTCGATCGTCTCCAGGTCCGGAAAGGCCGCCACGAAGCTCGACTGGCTGCCGCGCCGCTCCGACCGCTCCTTGACCAGATACATGAGGCCCAGCCCGCCCGCCATCGCGAAGGCGGCATAGCTGGTGAGCGTGACCGACACGTGGATGTAGATCCAGTAGCTGTTCAGCGCCGGCACCAGCGGCTCGGCCGTCTGGTAGCGATAGGGCAGCAGCGAGGCCGCGCCCATCGCGATGAACCCGATCCCCACCACGAAGGCCCCGATCGCCTTGATCCGGTACCGGAACTCCAGCAGCACGTAGCCCAGGATGATCGCCCAGGACACGTAGGCCATGGCCTCGAACTGGTTGGACCAGGGGGCGAAGGTGCCGGACAGCTGCATCCGCTCGAAGGCGCGGGTGCCGAGCGCCAGCGTATTCACCACCCAGCCGAAGATCGTCACGATCGTGGCCACCTGGCCGATCTGCGTGGCCCAGGGACTTTCCTCCGACCCGAAGCCGGGATGGCCGGCCGCCGCCAGTTGCATCCCGGGACGTTTCGCCAGCACGTAGCCCACGTAGAGCCCCAAGGCCGCCAGGTACAGCCAGAATGTCATATCGAACAAAAACAACGACCGAAGCATATCTCCTCCCTCGCTTTCAGCTCTCAGCCCCGTCCGGAAGCTGACCGCTGAAAGCTGACGGCTGACAGCTCAAGTGCTCATCGTCTTGATCTTCTCCGTCAGCTTCCGGAACTCCTTCTGAAAATCGATCTGACTCTTGTGCGTGCTGCCGCCGATGTGCACCGTCACCCCGCCGTCGCCGGGAATCACCTTCGCCCAGAGCCGCCGGTGATAGATGAAGGAGGAGAGGGTGATCCCGACGACGATCATCGTCGAGCCGATCCAGACGATGTTCACGCCCGGGTCCTTGGTGATCTGCAGGCCGGTAAACTTCTTCGGCTGATAGCCCACCAGCTCGAACCGGTACTTGCTGTCCTTGATGTCGAACAGGTCCGGGTAGTTGTAAAAGATCCAGGGCGTGGCCTGCACCGCGGCGGCCTTCGGCCCGGGCTGCTCGGTGATGGCCAGCTTGATGGCCGGGTTCGCATGTTCCACCGTCTTGGAGAAGACCTTCTTCTCGGCCGAATTGAACCCGAAGTCCGCCACGAAGTCCGTCACCGCCAGCTTCAGCCCCAGGTTGTCCACCTGCTTTTCCTTGTTCCACTCCAGGTCCACGGTGCCGACGACCTTGTCCGTGTCCTTGTCCTTGATGTTCAGGCGCGCCACCTCCACCCGGTCCCAGGCGTCGCCGTAGCTGGACTGGTAGAACCAGATGCCCTTATGGACCAAGGGATTGTTGACCGAGATGGTCTTGGTCGTGACGGGCTTCCCCTGCTCGATGACCGTCAACGTGCTGTTGTAGGACTTGACCGAGCCGTTCGGGTGATAGTCGATCCAGAACTTGTCCACCTTCAGATCGAAGTTGCCTTTCGGGATGTGGTAGGTCTGCCCTTCCAGACAGACGCCGAACTCCTGAAACCCCCAGTAGCTGCCGATCAGGCCGCCCAGCACGATCACGGTCGCGCTCAGGTGCGCCATGTGCGCGCCCACGCGGCCCATGACCCCCTTCGTGGCGTAGAGCGTCGCTTCGTGGACGTCGTTCTTGGCCAGGACCCGGTAGCCCTTCTCCGCCAGCATCTGCACGATCCCTTCCGCGACCGCCTCCTTCGACGCAGCCACGGGAATCTCGGCCTGGTGTTTCATGTTCTTGATGAACGGCAGGGCCACGTTCACCTTGTCCTGCTGCATGGACCGCCAGACCGCGGGAAAGCGTTTATAGAAACAGGTCAGGGAGTTGATGCAGAGCAGGCCCAATAGACCGGTGAAGTACCAGGTGTGGTAAATATCCGTGAAGCCCAGCCGCAGGAACCAGCGGTAGGCCTCCTCGCCGTACTCCTTGATGTAGACGTCCGCCCGCTCGTTCTGCTGGATCACGGTGCCGATCGTGGCGGCCGCCGCGATGATCAGAAAGAGGAACATCGCCAGCTTGATCGAGGCGAACAACTCGACCAGCTCGGCCGACAGTTCGTCCCAGCCCAGGCCGGGACTGGACTTGCGCGCGCCCCCCTGTTCAACGACGACGGGTTGATCCCCGTTCATAACGATGGCCCCTCTCGACTCTCAATAGCATCTCGTGGATGCGACGCGGATGCACGGCCCATAATTGTACCATCACTCGAGCCGCGGGCGCATTCTAAATCAGCACGAAACCTCACGGATTTCCAACGGACAGGTCGCGATGGCGGGATGGGCCCTGCCTCCCGAAGACCTGCAACGACTTCGAAACCAAGCCTCCGAAAGGCAGGCTATCTTACAAGCCGCTTTCGAAGGGTGTCAAGCAAGCCGCCGCGTCGAGCCCGAACGCCTTTCTCATTGACAATGCTGGGCTTCTAGGTTACAAATAACCCCTTCGAATCGGGAAATTGTGACCCGTACGCAGCCCGCAGCCTACTGCGCGTGATCCCGAGTCCGACACAGTAGTTCGCGAGCACCGTCACCATCACCACAGCACGAGGGAACGAATGAGCCGACACAACTATTTGTTCACGTCCGAATCGGTCACGGAAGGCCATCCGGACAAGATCGCCGACCAGATTTCCGACGGCATCCTGGATGCCATCATCGCCAAGGATAAACATTGCCGGGTGGCCTGCGAGACGATCCTGACCACCGGCATCGCCTTCGTGGCCGGCGAAATCTCCACCAAGGCCTACGTCGAGATTCCGGACATCATCCGGGACGTCATCAAGGACGTCGGCTACACGGACGCCACGTGGGGCTTCGACTTCCACACCTGCTCGGTCCTCACCTCGATCCACCAGCAGTCGGGCGACATCGCCATGGGTGTGGACACGGGCGGCGCCGGCGACCAGGGACTCATGTTCGGCTACGCCTCCAACGAGACGACCGAGCTGATGCCCATGCCGATCGTCCTGGCCCACAAGCTCACCCGCCGCCTGGCGGAAGTGCGGAAGAAGAACATCCTGCCCTGGGTCCGGCCGGACGGCAAGTCGCAGGTCACCATCGAATACAAGGACGGGAAACCGGTCCGGATCGACACCATCGTCGTCTCCACCCAGCACAGCCCGGACGTCACCAGCAAGCAGATCGAGCGGGACATCATCGAAAAAGTCATCAAGCCCGTCATGCCCAAACGGATCTTCGATCCGGTCAGCGTGAAGTTCTACATCAACCCGACCGGCCGCTTCGTGACCGGCGGCCCCATGGGCGACACGGGGCTCACCGGCCGCAAGATCATCGTGGACACCTACGGCGGCGTGGGCAGCCACGGAGGCGGGGCCTTCTCCGGCAAGGACCCGAGCAAGGTGGACCGCTCGGCCTCCTACATGGCCCGCTACATCGCCAAGAACATCGTGGCGGCGGGGCTGGCGGACAAGTGCGAAGTGCAGCTGGCCTACGCCATCGGCGTGGCCGACCCGGTCTCCATCCTGATCCACGGCAAGGACACGGAAAAGGTGGACCTGGAGATCATCGACAAGCTGGTGCGCCGGCACTTCCCGATGACGCCGCGCGGCATCATCGAGCACCTGAAGCTGCGGCGGCCCATCTACCGACAGACGGCGGCCTACGGCCACTTCGGCCGGAACGAACCGGGCTTCACCTGGGAAAAGACCGACAAGGCCAAGATCCTGAAAAAGGAAGCGGGCCTGTAAGCAGACCCGCGAGCGAACGTGCGAGGGGGGACGGGTTCTCCAATCCGTCCCCCTTTTGCTGAGACCAGTTCGAAGTCATCGGCTTCAGCTCTTGCTATTAGCCATGAGCCATTAGCTCTTCGCAACAGGAGGAAACGTGGATTACGACGTGAAAGACATCAAGCTGGCCGACCAGGGCAAACTCAAGATCGACTGGGCCGAGGCCACCATGCCCGTGCTCCGGCTGATCCGGAAGCGGTTCCAGAAGGAGAAGCCGCTCAAGAGCATGCGGGTCACCGCCTGCCTGCACGTGACCACCGAAACGGCCAACCTGGCCATCACGCTCAAGGCCGGCGGCGCGGACGTGCGGCTCTGCGCCTCCAACCCGCTCAGCACGCAGGACGACGTGGCGGCGGCCCTGGCCCATCACGAAGAGATCCCGACCTTCGCCATCAAGGGCGAGGACAACAAGACCTACTACAAGCACATCGAATCCGCCATCGAGCACCGGCCGCAGGTCACGATGGACGACGGGGCCGACGTGGTCTCGCTCATCCACAGCAAACGCAAGGACCTGCTCAAGTACGTCATCGGCGGCACGGAGGAAACCACCACCGGCGTCATCCGCCTCCGCTCCATGGCGAATCGGAAAGTCCTCAAGTTCCCGGTCATCTCGGTGAACGACGCCGAGACCAAGCACCTCTTCGACAACCGCTACGGCACGGGTCAGTCCACCATCGACGGCATCGTCCGCGGGACGAACCGCCTGGTCTGCGGCTCGGTCTTCGTCGTGGCCGGCTACGGCTGGTGCGGGCGCGGCGTGGCCATGCGGGCCAAGGGCCTGGGCGCCGACGTGGTCGTGACCGAAGTGGATTCGGTCAAGGCCCTGGAAGCGGTCATGGACGGGTTCCGGGTCATGCCGATGGCCGAGGCGGCCAAGATCGGCGACTTCTTCGTCACCGTCACCGGCAACCTGAAGGTCATCCGCGGGGAACATTTCGCGGCCATGAAGGACGGGGCCATCGTGAGCAACTCGGGCCACTTCAACGTGGAGCTGGACATCCCGGCGCTGGAGAAGCTGAGCAAGAAGCGGCTGCTGGTCCGGCCCGGCGTCGAGCAGTTCACGCTCAAGAACGGGCGGCGCGTGAGCCTGCTGGGCGAAGGACGGCTGGTGAATCTGGCGCTGGCGGAAGGCCACCCGTCGAGCGTGATGGACATGAGCTTCGCGAATCAGGCCCTGGGCGCGGAGTACATCGTGAAGAATCACAAGATGCTGGAGAAGCAGGTGTATCCGGTGCCGCCGGTGATCGACAAAGAAATCGCGCGGCTGAAGCTGGTGGGGATGGGCATCAACGTGGATAAGCTGACGAAGGAACAGGAGAAGTATCTGGCCTCCTGGGAGATGGGTACGTAAACAGCCCGTTTAAGTCGGCAAGAATCTAATTTAGCGGGAGTTCCCCACCTGTCAGGGTGGGGGTGAGAGCTGGGAGCCGTCTGTTGCTCGCCCTGGTGCTATGATGGGCGCCAATGAAGCTCCATCGACAGGCCCATGTCGTCTACAAGACGCA
>JAGWTI010000073.1 GCA_028876065.1 Nitrospirota bacterium | reverse complement strand
GGCGAGCGGCCAACAGTAAGGCTCGGTGCAGCCGTCCGTTGACAACGTATGATGGTGCCAGCGAGTCCAAGCACCGTTCGTCAGCCGAGACGGACGCCCACCCTTCGTCAGCCGCGTATCTGATGTGAAGTTCTGAAAGGAAGCTACGCGGCGGCAGACTTTGCAGATTTGCCCGCCTGGAGGTACTGATCCACCGCCGCCGCCATCTTGCGGCCTTCGGCGATAGCCCAGACGATCAACGAGGCGCCCCGGCGGACATCCCCGCCGGCGAAGACCCCTTCGACGCTGGTCATGTAGTTTGGGTCGGTCGCCGCATTGCCCCGCGCATCGTACTTGACGCCCAGGCCGTCGAGAAGCCCGTTCTTGACCGGGCCGGTGAAACCCATGGCCAGCAGGACCAAATCCGCGTTGAGCTCGAACTCCGAACCGGGGACCGGGACGAACTTCCCGTTCTCGAAGGAGACCCGTTGCGCATGGAGTTTCGTGACGTGGCCGTTGTGGCCCGTAAATTTGGTCGTCGAAACGCTCCACTGGCGGTCACACCCCTCCTCATGGGCATGGGAGGTGCGGAGTTGCATGGGCCACAAAGGCCAAGGCGTCGAACCGGCCCGCTTGGGCGGCGGCTCGGGCAGCAATTCGAACTGGTGAACCTCCGCGCAGCCCTGCCGATGCGCCGTCCCCAGACAGTCGGAGCCCGTATCGCCGCCGCCGATGATCACGACCCGCTTGCCTTTGGCCGTGATCGGCTCGGTAGTGATCGCATCGCCCGCATTGCGCTTGTTCTGCTGGGTGAGGTAGTCCATCGCCAGGTGGATGCCTTTCAGCTCCCGCCCCGGCACGGGCAGCTCGCGCGGCTGCTCGGCGCCCATGGCAAGGCAGACCGCGTCGAACCGGCGGCGCAAGTCCTCGCCGCTGACATCCACTCCCACCCGGACATTGGTCTTGAACTCCACCCCTTCGGTTTTCATCTGATCCAGCCGCCGGTCCAGCACCCACTTCTCCATCTTGAAGTCGGGGATCCCGTAGCGCAGCAGCCCGCCGATGCGGTCCGCCTTCTCGAACACCGTGACACTGTGTCCGGCTCTCGCCAACTGCTGAGCCGCAGCCAAGCCGGCCGGACCAGAGCCAATGACCGCGACGGTCTTGCCGGTGCGCGAGGTCGGCAGGATGGGCTGGACCCAGCCCTCATCGAAACCTTTGTCGATGATGTTCCACTCGACGATGCGGATGGAGACCGGGTCCTCGTTGATGCCGAGGACGCAGGCCGATTCGCAGGGAGCCGGGCAGAGGCGTCCGGTAAACTCCGGAAAATTGTTCGTCGTATGGAGCGCCTTCAGCGCATCCCTCCATCTGCCCCGGTGGACCAGGTCGTTCCACTCGGGAATCAGGTTTACGACCGGACAGCCGTTGGTGCTCTGGCAGAAGGGCACGCCGCAGTCCATGCAGCGGGCGCCTTGCGCCTTGAGTTTGTCCTCCGGCATCGGCTCATACAGCTCTTTCCAGTCCTGCACGCGGAGCTCGACCGGCCGGCGCTGGGGGCACTCCCGGGCATATTTCATGAAACCTTTTGGATCAGCCATTTCTCTTTTCAGTCAAATGTTGAATTTTTAATTTTGAATTCTTAATTGTTCGGAAATTCAAAATTCACAATTCACAATTTAAAATTGTTTTATCTCGTCACCATCTCCTTGTGCGCCTTGTCCTTCGCCGCCGCCGCCTTGCGCTCCGCCAGCACCCGCTTGTAGTCGATCGGCATGATCTTCACGAACTTCGGCAGCATCGCCTGCCAGTTGTCCAACACCGCCTTGGCCTTGCGGCTGCCCGTGTACTTCACATGCGCCTCCACCAAAGACTTGAGCGTCTGTTTGTCTTCCGGCGTGACGACGTGCTCCAGCTCCACCATGCCGAGGTTGCAGCGTTGTTCGAATTTGCCGTCCTCGTTCAAGACGAAGGCAACGCCGCCCGACATGCCGGCGGCAAAATTCCGTCCGGTCTTGCCGAGCACCACCACGACCCCGCCCGTCATGTATTCGCAGCCGTGGTCGCCGGTGCCTTCGATGACCGCGCTCACCCCGCTGTTTCGCACGGCGAACCGCTCACCCGCCATGCCGTAGCAGTAGGCCTCGCCCTGGGTGGCCCCGTAGAGCGAGGTGTTGCCGATCAGGATGGTCTCTTCCGGCACGAACGTGGCGCCCACGGGCGGCACCACGATAATCTTCCCGCCGGACAAGCCTTTGCCCAGATAATCGTTCGACTCCCCTTCCAGCCTCAGCGTGATCCCTTTGGACAGGAACGCGCCGAAGGACTGGCCAGCCGAGCCGGTGAACTTGATCGTGATCGTGTCCGGCGGCAGCCCTTCCAGCCCGTACTTGCGCGCGATGTGGCTGGATAACATGGTGCCCGCGGTCCGGTTCACGTTCCGAATCGGCAGGTCCAGCGTCACCTTCTCGCCCCGCTCGATGGCCGGCTTGCAGAGCTCCACCAGCTTGTTGTCCAGAATGTCGGCCAACCCATGGTCTTGGGTCTGAACACAGTGGGTCGCCACCTCCGGCGCCACCTGAGGCTTGGTCAGCAGGGGGGTCAGGTCCAGCCCCTTGGCCTTCCAATGGTCGATGGCCTTCTGCGCCTTGAGCTTGTCCACGCGGCCGACCATCTCGGCGACCGTGCGGAAGCCCAGCTTGGCCATGATCTCGCGCAGTTCCTCCGCGACGAAAAAGAAATAATTGACCACGTGCTCCGGCTGGCCCGTAAACTTCTTGCGCAGCACCGGGTCCTGGGTCGCCACCCCCACGGGGCAGGTGTTCAGGTGGCACTTGCGCATCATGATGCAGCCCTCGACGATCAGCGGCGCGGTCGAGAAGCCGAACTCCTCGGCGCCCAGCAACGCGGCGACGGCCACGTCGCGGCCCGTCTTCAACTGGCCGTCGGTTTCCACCCGGATGCGGCCGCGCAGATCGTTGAGCACCAGCGTCTGATGGGTTTCGGCCAACCCGAGCTCCCAGGGGATGCCGGCATATTTGATGGAGGAGAGCGGGGAGGCCCCTGTTCCGCCGGAATCGCCGCTGATCAGCACCTTGTCCGCATGGGCCTTGGCCACGCCGGCCGCCACCGTCCCCACCCCGACTTCCGATACGAGCTTGACCGAGATCGCCGCCTGGGGATTGGAGTTCTTCAGGTCGAAGATCAACTGGGCGAGGTCCTCGATCGAATAGATGTCGTGGTGCGGCGGAGGCGAAATCAACTGCACGCCGGGCGTGGAATAGCGCAGCTTCGCGATGACCTCATCCACCTTGTGGCCCGGCAACTGACCGCCCTCGCCCGGCTTGGCTCCCTGGGCCATCTTGATCTGCAATTCGCGGGCGTTGACCAGGTAGTGGGAGGTCACGCCGAACCGGGCCGAGGCGACCTGCTTGATGTAGGAGTTCTTGCTGTCCCCGTTCGGCAGCGGCGTGAATCGCTCCGGGTCCTCGCCACCTTCGCCCGTGTTGCTCTTGGCCCCGATGCGGTTCATCGCGATGGCCAGGGTCTCATGGGCTTCTTTGCTGATCGCGCCAAAAGACATGGCGCCCGTCGTGAACCGCTTGACGATCTCCTTGGCCGGCTCGACCTCGTCGAGCGGAAGCGGCTCTGGGGCGAACTTGAACTCGAGCAGCCCGCGCAAGTTCGAGCGCCGCTTGCTTTCGTCGTTCACCAGCGCCGCGAACTCCTTGAAGGTCTTCGGGTCGTTGGCCTTGGTGGCATGTTGCAGCTTGTAGATCGTCTCCGGGTTCCAGTTGTGGTGCTCGCCCTGGACGCGGTAATGGATCTCCCCGCCGAAATCCAGCTGGCGGACCGGCGCCGGCTCGTAGGCCAGGCGGTGGCGCCGCAAGGTCTCCTCGCCGATCTCCCGGACCCCCATACCCTCGACGCGCGAGGGCGTCCCGGTGAAGTAGCGGTCCACGGTCTCGTGGTTGAGCCCGATGGCTTCGAAGATCTGCGCGCCGCAATACGATTGAACCGTCGAGATGCCCATCTTGGAGAATATTTTAAGCAGGCCCTTGTTGATCGCCTTGATGAATTTCCCCTCGGCGGTGGCCGCATCCAGCCCCTCCGGCAGGTACCCGTCCCGCTCCATGTCCACCAGCGTCTCGAACACCAAGTAAGGATTGATCGTCCCGGCCCCGTACCCGATGAGGCAGGCGAAGTGGTGCACGTCGCGCGGCTCGCCCGTTTCCAGGATCAGCCCCACCTCGGTCCTCGTGCACTCGCGCACCAGATGATGGTGCACGGCTGAAATGCCCAGCAGGCTCGGGATCGGCGCCCACTCTTCGTTCACGCCGCGGTCGCTCAGGATCAGGAACTTGTACCCGTCCTTGATGGCCTGGGACGCCTCGCGACAGAGATTGTCCACCGCCGCGCCCAACCCCTCCGGCCCCTCCGCCACGCGGAACAGCATCTTCAGGGTCTTGCTCTTGAAGTGCGGGTCGGCGATCTCGCGAATCTTCTCCAAATCCGAGTTCGTCAGGATCGGCTGCTGGACCTTGATCCGGCGGCAGGCCTCCGGCGTCTCGTGCATGACGTTGGGCTTGGGCCCGATGTTCGTGACCAGGGACATCACCAGTTGCTCGCGGATGGGATCGATCGGCGGGTTGGTGACCTGGGCGAACAGCTGCTTGAAATACTTGAACAACAACTGCGGCCGCTCGGAGAGCACGGCCAGCGGCGTGTCCGTCCCCATCGACGAGATCGTTTCCTCGCCCGTCACCACCATCGGCGTGATGACCATCTTCAATTCTTCCACGGTGTAGCCGAAGGCCTGCTGGCGCTGCCGGATCGTCGGATGGTCCGGCTGCGGCACGTTCAACGGCTCCGGCAGTTCGTCCAGCGAGATGCGGTACTGGGTGACCCAGGCCCGGTAGGGTTTCCGCCCCACGATGTCGGCCTTGATCTCCTCGTCGTCGATGATCCGGCCCTGCGCCGTGTCCACGAGGAACATGCGGCCCGGTTGGAGGCGGCCTTTCTGGCGGATCTGCTTCGCCTCGACCGGCAGGACGCCCGCCTCGGAGGCCAGCACCACCAGATCGTCGGTCGTGACCTGGTAGCGGCAGGGCCGCAGGCCGTTCCGGTCCAGCGTCGCGCCGATCAACGTCCCGTCCGTAAAGCAGACCGCGGCCGGACCGTCCCAGGGCTCCATCATGGCCGCGTGGTATTCGTAGAATCCGCGCCGGTCCAGGTCCATCTGCGGGTTGCCGACCCAGGGCTCGGGGATCAACATCATCATCGCGTGCGGCAGGGACCGGCCGCCCAGCACGAGAAATTCCAACGCGTTGTCGAGACAGGCCGAGTCGCTCTGCTGATCGTGGACGATCGGGAACAGCTTGGGAATGTCCGCCCCGAACAGGTCCGACCCGAGCCGGCCCTGGCGCGCCCGCATCCAGTTCACGTTGCCCTTGAGGGTGTTGATCTCGCCGTTGTGGCAGATGTAGCGGTACGGATGGGCCAGCGGCCAGGTCGGGAACGTATTGGTGCTGAAGCGGGAATGGACCAGAGCCAGGGCGCTGGTGACGCTGCTGTCGGTCAGGTCCTGATAGTAGGCCGCCATCTGGTGCGGCAGCAGCAACCCTTTGTAGACGATCGTGTTGCCCGACAGACTCGGAATGTAGAAGTACTCCCGTCCGGCGATGGCCGACTGGCGGATCGCGTTTTCGATCCGCTTCCGGATCACGTAGAGCTTGCGCTCGAACTGCGCCTCGTCGAGGACGTCGCGGGCGATGAAGACCTGGCGGATGGCCGGCTCGGTCCGGCGCGCCTGCACGCCGATCGCGTCGCTCTTGACCGGCACATCGCGCCAGCCCAGCAACCGGGCCTTTTCTTCTGCGATGACCCTTTCGACGAGCCCTTCGCACTGTGTGCGGGCCGCCGCGTCGGGCGGCAGGAACACCATCCCCACGCCATACTCGCCCAAACCCGGCAGCTTCACCCCGACGTCCGCCGCCGCCCGGCGCAGAAACTCGTGCGGGATCTGGAGCAAAATGCCGGCGCCGTCGCCGGTACAGGGATCGCAGCCTTGCGCCCCGCGGTGATAGAGGTTCTCCAGCACCTGCAACCCCTGCCTGACGATGCCGTGGGACTTGTGCCCTTTGATGCTGGCCACGAAGCCGATGCCGCAGCCGTCTTTCTCGTTCCGGGGGTCGTAGAGGCCTTGCTTGGGGGGAAGTCCGGGAATGTTCATGGGCCGTTCAATTCCTGCTGGATTGTCGGGTTGCACGATGCGTCACCGCTGGGCCGGGCGCTTGCGGGAGGGGGGAACCGACCCGTGGCAATGACCTCGGTCAGGGCATGGAAAACATGCACAAAATCGGATTGTCACCATACTGGATAGCGCGTGATTCTGTCAAGCGAACCACGGCCCCTGGTGGCTCCGCCTGAGCGGGCATGGGATCGCTTCCACGAGGATTTGCCGCCCCCCGCCGAGGCTTGACTAACGCCCTGCCCCTGCCCTACTATTCGCCGCATGCGACCGGGCCCCGCCACTGCGACAATCCGTACCATGGCCGATGTGTGGGAGGCCTACGGCGAGGAACTGGACGGCGTCGAGGATCATATCCGGAAGAACCTCGATTCGTCCGTCACCCTCGTCAACACCGTTTCGGCCCACATCCTCAGCAGCGGCGGCAAGCGCATCCGCCCCCTCCTGCTGCTGCTCTGCGCCCGGCTGTGCGGGAACACCTCGTCCGATCCGCAGAGTCTCGGCAGTCTCGTCGAATTCATTCATACCGCCACGCTCCTGCACGACGACGTGGTGGACGACGCGGACCTCCGCCGGGGCCGACAGACCGCCCGCAAAGTCTGGAGCAATCAAATCAGCATCCTCGTCGGCGACTATCTCTATTCCCATGCCATGCGGCAGATCGTGACCTTCAAAAACCAAGCCGTCAACGAAACGCTGGCGGAAGCCTGCAGCAAGATGGCGGAAGGCGAAGTGCTGCAACTCTACCATCACGGCAGCGTCGCTATGACCGAAGACGACTATATCCGGATCGTGGAGCATAAAACGGCGAGCCTGATCGCCACGTCCTGCCGCATCGGCGCCATCATCGGCCTCGCCTCCGAAGAACAGCAAACGGCGCTGTTCCGGTTCGGCGAGTACATCGGCATCGCTTTTCAAATGGCGGACGACACGCTCGACTACACGGCCAACGGAGCGCGGTTGGGCAAAACGCTGGGGCAGGATCTGCGGGAGGGCAAGATCACGCTCCCGCTGCTCCACCTGTTGCAACACTGTCCGGAGCCGGACCGGCAGATGATCAAGGATCGGCTGGAGACCCGGACGCTGTCGGACACCGACCTGCAGCGGATCATCGCGCTGATGCAGGACTATGGCTCCATCGCCTACGCGATGGAGCGGGCGCGCGCTTACGTCGCGGCCGCCACCCGGAGCCTGGCTCTGTTCGACGACTCGCCGGCCATGCGCGCGCTGATCATCGTCGCCGACTACATGGTCAACCGCGACTGTTAACGCATCGCTGATAGAGTGGCTCAGCCTCGACCTCGTCGTTATGATCACCGTAACCGCTCCTGCTCACAGCGCGCCCATGACTCGTCGTCCCTCGCATCCGTTGGTCAGCCTGGCCGCGCACGCCATCGCGGTCTACCTGGCCGACCGGCGCGTGCTGGAGCCGCCGGCCGAGCTCTATGAAGCCTGGCCCGAGGCGCTCCGTCCCGCCGGAGTCTTTGTCTGCCTGAAGCACGAAGGACGCCTCCGGGGCTGCATCGGCACCATCGAGCCGCTGCATGACACCGTGGCGATCGAAGTGGTCCGAAACGCCATCGGGGCCGCCACCAGAGACCCCCGATTCGACCCGGTGCAAACCTATGAACTGACGGACCTGTCCATCGCCATCGACATCCTCGGCCCCTGCGAGCCGGTTCCCGGCCTCGAGGCGCTGGACCCGGCCCGGTACGGCCTCATGCTCAAATCGGGCGAACAGCGAAGCGTCCTGCTGCCGTCCCTAGAAGGCATCAACTCCGTCATGGAGCAAGTCGCCGCCGCACGGGCCAAGGCCGGCCTGGCCCCCGACGCACCGGTGGAGCTGTTTCGGTTTACCGTTCAACGGTTCTCTTGAAGGAAAGGTGAGACGCTTGTGGCTAATCTGATTCCGTTCCGCGGTGTCCTCTACAATCCGGCCTCTGTGGGCGACGTGGCCAAGGTGGTGGCTCCTCCGTACGACATCATCGACGCGGCCGGCCAGGCCGCTTTGCACGAGCGCCATCCCAACAACGTGATCCGTATCGAGCTGGGTCTGGACGAACCGGGCGATGGGCCCGGGCACAACCGGTACACCCGCGCGGCCGGCCTGCTGCGCGACTGGCTGGCCACCGGCGCGCTCGTGCGCGACGCCGCGCCGGCCGTGTATCCCTACCAGATCGACTATCAGGCCCCCGGTGCGGGCCCCGGGGAAGGACGGCGCGTCTTGAAAGGGTTCCTCTCCACGGTGGAACTGGCGGAGTTCGGCACGGGGCACATCTACCCGCATGAAAACACGCGCTCCGCGGCCAAGGCGGACCGGATGGAGCTGCTCTCGGCCTGCCGCGCCAACGTGAGCCCGATCTTCTCTTTGTTCTCCGACCCCGACGGCGGAATTCTGGCCTTGATCGACAAATCCATCGACGTGCATCGCCCGCGGTTCGATTTTCAGGACGATGCCGGCTGCCGGCAGCGGCTCTGGACCATCAACGACCCGTCGGTCCTGAAGGCGCTGACCGAGGCCCTCATGCCCAAACCGCTCTTCATCGCCGACGGGCACCATCGTTACGAAACGGCCCTGGCGTACCGGCGCCGCCGACGACAGGAGGCGGGACTCCCGGCCAGCGGCGGGCTGCATCCGTTCGACAGCGTGCTCATGCTGTTTTCCAGCCTGGAAGACCCGGGGCTCACGGTCCTGCCGACCCATCGGGTGCTCACCACGCCCGTGCCGCCGCTCGCCGACCTCAAGCGACTGCTTGGCGAGGCCTGCGACCTCGAGGAGGTGCCCCGGCAACAGTTTCTCCGCACGCTCCGGAGCCGCGGGCAGGCCGCGCCGGTGTTCGGCCTGGCGCTCCGCGGCGAGGCGGCCCCCCTGCTGCTCTCGGTCAAGCCGAGCCACCGGCCAAAAGCCGGCGCCTCGGAGCGGGACAAGCTCGACGTGTCGCTCCTGCAAACCCTGGTCATAAACCGGCTCTGCCCCAACGAGTCCGATCAGCATGCCTTGATCTATACCAAGGACGATCAGGAAGCCCTCGACCTCGTCGCCCAGGGCAAGGCCACCGCCTCGCTGCTGCTCAATCCGACGAAGGTCGCGGAGGTGCGCGCCGTCGCCCAAGCCGGCGAGCGGATGCCCCACAAGTCCACCTACTTTTTCCCGAAACCCCTGACCGGATTGGTGATGAACGTCATGCAAGAAACCTAATCCGCGACTCGTGCAGCTTCCTGTAACGGAGGGTCCAGGCAGGCATGGCGCCCTGTTGTGCCTCCACTCATGGCCGTGTCCTTCTCTCTCTGATCCCGCTCCCATCGCTCAGCCCCATACATAAGTACAACCCACCAAGCATGGAGGGTGACGCATGAAGCCGAAAGTCCTGATCGTGGACGACGACCCGGATATTGTCACGATCCTGCGCGAGCGCCTGGACGCATTGGGCTACGAAACCTGCACCGCCTCGGACGGGCTGCAGGGGCTGGAACGGATCGAGCGGGAGCAGCCGGACCTCATCCTCCTGGACCTGGAAATGCCGCATCTGTCCGGTCTCGAGCTGCTCAAGCGGCTGTCCCAAATCCGGCAGCAAGGCCGCGAAGGCGCCGATGCGCCGGTCATCGTCATGACCGCCTACGGCACCATCACGAAAGCCGTCGAGGCCATGCAGGAAGGGGCCTACGATTTTCTCGCCAAACCCATCGAAGTGGACCATTTGTCCGTCGTGCTCCGGAAAGTTTTGGAGCGGGAATCGCTCAAGCGGCAGGTGGCCTGCCTCAAGACCGACGTGGACAGCCGCTACGCCGGCATCATCGGCACCAGCCGGGTGATCACGGAGGTCATGGAACTGGCCCGGCGGGCCGCCAATTCGGACGCCAACATCCTCCTGCTCGGCGAAAGCGGCACCGGCAAAGAGCTCTTCGCCCGCTCCATCCACCAGTGGAGCCCGCGCCGTTCCATGCCGTTCGTCGTCATCAACTGCGTGGCCCTGACCGAGACCCTGCTGGAAAACGAACTGTTCGGCCATGAGCGGGGCGCCTTCACCGGCGCCGACCGCCAGCAGAAGGGCAAAATGGAGATGGCCGACGGGGGCACGGTCTTTCTGGACGAGATCGGCGACATGCCGCTCTCGCTCCAGGCCAAGCTCTTGCGCTTTCTGCAAGACCACGAGTTCCACCGGGTCGGGGGCACCCGTCTCGTCCGCGTCAACATCCGGGTGGTCGCCGCCACCAACAAAGACCTCAAGCAGGCCGTCCGGGCCGGCTCGTTCCGGGAAGACCTCTACTTCCGCCTCAACGTGGTGACGCTCACCCTGCCCCCGCTGCGGAACCGGCCCGAGGACATTCCGCTGCTGGCGGATTTCTTTCTTGCGCGGCACGCACGCGAAGCCAAGCGGCCGCACCTGCGATTTTCGGCGGAAGCCCTGAGCGCCATCACGGAATATGCCTGGCCGGGCAACATTCGCGAGTTGGAGAATGCCGTGGCGCGGGCCGTCGTCCTGAGTCCCCAGGAAGTCATTCCGCCCCAGCCCTTGGGGCTTTCCCACTCCGGCGGACCGTCGGAAGCGGGTGGAGAGGGTCGCGCGGGCCACGACGACGCGCTTCCGTACCACGAATCCATGGAGCGGCACAGCCGGGCCATCATCCTGCAGGCCCTCCGGCAGACCAACGGCAGCCAAACCAAGGCCGCCGAGCGGCTGCAATTGCAACGCACCTACCTCGCCCGCCTGATCAAGCAGAAAGGCATCTCCGGCTCCAGGCCGTGCGCCGGTTGATTTCCGCCCGCGTGCCATATCTGGTAGGATGCGTTCGGCTGTCGGCTTCCAGTATGAACATCCGGAACTGACGGCCGATCGCTGAACGCCGATTGCTGGAGTGCATCATGGCCATCGATCCGGTCTGCGGCATGACCGTGGACGAGCAGACAGCCCCGGCCAAAACGGTCCACAAGGGCACGACCTATTATTTCTGCGCGCCGGGATGCAAACGGACGTTCGAAGCCGATCCGGACGCCGTGCTCGCGCGAGGCCATCAGCCCATGGTCCCGGGCCAGCTGGCTCAACTGGTCACACTCACGCCGCGACGCCCCAAACCCGAGACGGCTCCGGCGGCCAGCCATCGACCCGCCACCGTCAGCCCGCAGCGAGAGGCCGCCTCGGCGGCCGCCGAGACCCTGACGATTCCGATCGAAGGCATGTCCTGCGCTTCGTGCGTGGCCAAGATCGAGCAGGGGCTCGGCGCCCTGCAGGGCGTCACCAAAGCCTCGGTCAACCTGGCCACGGAACAAGCCACGGTGGCATTCATCCCGACCGTCGTCGGCCCGGCCAGCATTCACCAGACCATCCGCGACCTCGGGTACAAGCCGGTCGCGCCGGCAGCGATGGAGGGAGCGACGCAGGCGGGTTCATTCGAGCAACCCGACCGGATCGTCCCGGTGGAAGACCGCAAACAGGCCGCCTTCCAGGCGCTCAAGCGGCGCTGCGTGATCGCCGCCTCCTTGGCCCTGCCGGTCATGCTCCTGGGCATGTCGGAGCACCTCGGCCTGCCGCTCTCCCGCGCCGCATCGTCCTGGCTCCAACTCCTGCTGGCCACGCCGGTGCAATTTTGGGCCGGCTGGCAATTCTATCGCGGAGCCGTGGCGGCGGTACGGCACGGGGCGGCCGACATGAACACCTTGATCGCCGTCGGAACATCGGCCGCCTACGGCTACAGCCTGGCGGCAACCCTGAACCCGGCATTGTTCACCGCCAGCGGCCTGGCCCCCGACGTCTATTTCGACACGTCGGCGATGATCATCGTCCTGATCTTGTTCGGACGTCTGCTGGAAATGCGGGCCAAGGGCCGCGCCTCGGAAGCCATCCGCAAACTGGCCGGCCTGCAACCCAGACGAGCGCGGGTGATTCGGAACGGGCGCGAAGAGGACCGGGCCGTCGAGGACGTGCAGGTCGGCGATCTGGTCGTCGTCCGGCCGGGCGAGAAAATTCCGGTGGACGGAGTCGTGCGCCAGGGGGCCTCGGCCGTCGACGAATCCATGATCACCGGAGAAAGCCTGCCGGTGGACAAGCAGCCGGGCGACCCCGTCGTGGGCGCCACGGTGAACCGGAGCGGCAGTCTGCGGGTGGAGGCGACCAAAGTCGGCCGCGACACGGCGCTGGCCCAGATTATCCGGATCGTAGAAGAAGCCCAGGCGGCCAAGCCCCCGCTGGCCAAGCTGGCCGACCAGATTGCCGCCTTCTTCGTGCCGGCGGTGATCCTCCTGGCCGGCATCACCTTCATGCTCTGGCTCATCACCGGGCCCCCGCCCGCCCTCGCCCATGCGCTCGTCAATTTTGTCGCCGTCCTGATCGTCGCCTGTCCCTGCGCCTTGGGACTGGCCACGCCGACCTCCATCATGGTGGGCCTGGGCAAAGGCGCCGAATTCGGCATCCTGCTCCGAGGCGGCGAGGCCTTGGAACGGGCGCAACGTCTGACCACGGTGGTGTTGGACAAGACCGGCACGCTGACGCGCGGGCAACCCTCCGTCACCGCCGTCGTCCCGCTCGACGACGACTGGACCGCCGAGCAGATCGTGGCCCTCGCCGCCACCGCGGAGCGCGATTCGGAACATCCGGTCGGACAGGCTATCGTGGATTATGCGCAAGCCAAGGGGGCACCGTTGGGAGAAGCCCGGGACTTCACCGCCGTTCCGGGACATGGAATCCGCGCCACGGTCATCGGACCGGCCCGACGCTATGCCGTTTCACTCGGCAACCTGCGCTTGATGGAAGCGGACGGGATTGCCGTCGGTACGGACGCGGAGCAAGCCTTTGAGCAACTGGCGGCCGCCGGGCTGACCCCCATGTACCTGGCGGCCGCACACGCACCCCAGCCCGGCTCGCCGGCGGACACGGCACACGCAGACGGAGCCGGCCACCTCCTGGGTCTCATTGCCGTCTCCGACACGCTCAAGGACAATGCCCGCGAGGCCGTCGAGGCCTTTCGCCGGATGGGCCTGGAGGTGATCATGCTCACCGGGGACAATACGCTGACCGCCAAAGCCATCGCCTACCAGGCGAAGATCGATCAGGTGCTGGCGGAGATTCTCCCCGATCAGAAAGCCCGCGAGATCCAGCGGCTGCAAGCGGCCGGCAAGGTGGTGGCGATGGTCGGCGACGGAATCAACGACGCGCCGGCGCTGGCGCAAGCGGACGTCGGGATCGCCCTCGGGACCGGTACGGACGTAGCCATGGCGGCGGCCGATGTCACCTTGGTACGGGGAGATTTGCGGGGCGTCGTCACCGCCATCGCCCTGTCCCGCGCAACCACCAGAAACATCAAACAAAACCTCTTCGCCGCGTTCATCTACAACGTCCTGCTGATTCCCGCCGCCGCGCTGGGCCTGCTGAGCCCCATCTGGGCGGCCGCCGCCATGGGACTCTCTTCCGTCAGCGTCGTCAGCAACGCGCTCCGGCTGCGCAAGTTCACCCCCGACCACGAGGCGCCATAGGACGAACGCGCCGGAGCCGACAGGAGCCTGATTGATCGGAACTCCCGGGAGCGGCAGACCGCGCTGGATGGGATCGGCAGAGAGGGCGCACCCGGCCGCTACGATCCGCAGACGGTCGCAGCCCTGGAACGGATCGTGAACTGACCGTCGCGGGTTGACGAATCCCGGCCACCAGGAGGGACCGATCATGCACGCATCCGATCTCATCATCCCCGATATCGTGCCCTATCTCTTCGCCGTGCTGACCCTCCTGCTCCTGTGGGAATTTCACGAAATCCAGGTCAACGCCGGCCGTATCCTGGCCATGGACATCTGGGACCGTTCCGGCATCCGCCTGTTCATCCACATCACCCCCTGCGACAGCCAGACCTGTCCCGCCTGCCTGGAAACCTCCGGTCTGGCGATGCTCCCGATCATCGCGGCCAGCAAGAAGGAATTCACCTCTCCGCGGAACCGCTGCACGAATCCGTCGGGCTGCCGATGCCTGCTGGTCGGACTCTACGGCGCATGGCCCGAGGCCAGAGCGTTGCTGAAACGGCTCCAGTCCCAAGGCACACCCAAGCCCATCCCGCTCACGGGTCCGGATATGACCGCCCTCGTCAGGGGGCCCTGGGAACAGAGTCTCAGCGCAGCCATGGACCGGGTGTCGGTCCATATGCTCGAAGCCGCGCAGGAGGAGCAGTCCCGCCCGGAGACGGCCGTCTTCAAATATCAGTACGTGATCGGCAAAGCCAAAACGGACCGGGACCTCGCCTTCGTGATCCCCGCCTACCTGCGCGCGACGGACCTGCTCGAACAACAGGGCCGCGGCAAAGACGCGTTGGACTTGATCGACCGGTTCGAGCGCACCTATGCCCCCGGCACGCGCACGGGTCGCGCTTCCCCCGCACAACCCCAGCGCAACGTCCTCGCCGCCAGGAAAACCCGCCTGCGCACCGCCGGCGCGTAGCCGGACCGGCCGCAACAAATCCGCGTTTCATTTTGTTTACGCCCGATCCTGTGGTACAGGAAGGAACGGATTCGGAGGGCTGCGTCAGGAGCGTTTCACATGCCCCATATCGCGCTGCCGGATGTGTTTCCCTACCTGCTGGCCATTCTGGGGCTCCTGCTCCTCTGGCAGCTCCACGACATTCAAGTGCGCGCGGGACGCATCCAGGTCGCCAGCGCGATCGATCGCTCCGGCGTCCGATGGTTTCTGCACGCGACCCCGATGGACGGCCACGCCTGCGCGGCCTGTCAGACCGCCCACGGCTGGGCCTTCCTCCCGAACGTGGTCGCGACGAAAAAGTTCCGGCCTTCCGAACAGGCCTGCACGAACCCGGCCGGATGCCGCTGTGTGCTGGTGGGGCTTTCCGGGTCCTGGCCGGAAGCGGAACGGACGCTGGCTCACTTGAAAGCCGGCGGAGGCAGGCTGCGCCTCTCAGGCGAGCAGATGAACAACCTGCTGGCGGAAGCTCGAGTCAAAGTCGGGGGTAATTCGGCCGACAAGGTGTCGGTCCATCTGCTGCTGGCGCTGCAGGCGGAAGGCGATCACCCCCAGGCGGCCATCGACGCCTACCGCATGGTGCTGGACCAAGCCAAAAAAGAACGGGACCTGCCGCTGCTCGTCCCCGCCTATCTCCGTCTGGCCGACGTGCTGGAACGGACGGGGAAACAGGCCGACGCCCTCGACGTCGTGGACCGCTTCTTGAACCGGTACAACGAGAACCCGGGAGCCTCTCCGCCGGCCCATGCGCCGACCGACGAGCAACGCACCGTGATGTCGATCCGCAAGACCCGGCTCATGATGGCCAACAGAAGCTAGCGCACCCGGCCCGCCAGCGCGATCAGCCCTGCCTCCGCGTCCCGCTGCGCCTGCGCGTACCGTTCCGGCGTGCCGACATCCGACCAATAGCCGGCCATGCGATACCCGTAGACCGGCTCCCCTTCGGTGATCGCGCGGACATAGGCGTCGATGATCGACGACTCCCGGCCAGCCGGCACTTCGCGCAGCAAACGGGGATGCATCACATGCACGCCCGCGAACATGAGCCGTTGCGCCGCGCCACTCCCCGTTCGGCCTCGACCGGTGATGGACAGAATCCGTCCGGCCTGATCCACGGTCACAGGGCCCCACCGCTCGACGTCCGGGTCCTCGCGCAGCACCATGGTCGCCAACGCGCCCCGTTCGCGATGGGCCTGCATCAGCGCGCCCAGGTCCAATTCCAACAAGGTATCCCCGTTCAGCACCAGGAAGGGGTGGCCTTCGAAGAACGGCTCCGCCTGCTTGATCCCGCCGCCCGTGCCCAAAATCGCCGGCTCATGCGAATAGGTCAGGGTAAGACCGTAGCGGCGCCCGTCTCCCAACGTCTGCTCGATCATCGGTCCCAGATGGTGGAGATTGATGAGCACCTCGGTCACGCCGTGCCGGCGCAACAGCAGCAGGTTCCAGACGATCAAGGGCGTGCCGGCCACCGGCAGGAGCGGCTTCGGCTGGGTCTCGGTCAGCGGCCGCAGGCGCGTCCCCAACCCGGCCGCGAGGATCATCGCTTTCATAGAAGAAGCTTTCAGCAATCAGCTTTCAGCAATCAGCGCCGCACGGAGAATCCGAATCCCGATCTGAAGGCTGATAGCTGACTGCTGAGAGCTATCGGAGTTCAGGGACATACAACGCCAGTTTCTTGCGGAGCGCGGCCGTTTCCGGGTACTTGGCCAGGTTGCGGCGCACATAGCCGAGGGTGCGGGGCACGTCGGCGAGGAACTTCGGATTGCCTTTCACCCGGTCGATGTAGACGAAGCGGCCGGCGGCCTTCAGATTGCGCTGGATGCTGGTCAGATCGAACAGGCGCATGAAGGTCAGCCGGTCCAGCGGAGCGCCGGCCTTGGCCCTGCCTTCCAAATACCGGATCACCAACTCGTCGATCAGCTCCTCGTCCAAAGCGACATAGGAGTCGCGCAACAGCGAGGCCAGGTCGTAGGTGGCCGGCCCCATGAGGGCGTCTTGGAAATCGATCACCCGCAGACGCCCCTCCCGCACCATGATGTTGCGGCTGTGATAGTCCCGATGGGTGAACACCCGGGGCAGCCCTGCCAGCAGCTCGGCCACCTTCTGCATCTCGTGTCGGATCGCCTGCCGGTCCGCTTCGGGGATCAGCCGGCCGGTCCGCGTTTCGATCCCATATTCGATGAAGTGGTCGAACTCCCACATGAGCAGCGGCACATCGAAGGCGCGCCCGAAGGCCACGCAACCGGGGTCGGCGGGAAACGTCGCCTTCAGATGGAGATTCACCAGCACATCCACCGCATAGCGGTAGAACCCCGGCGCCTGCTCGCCCGCCCCGTTGTCGCAGGCCTGCGCCAAGGTGACGTCGCCCAGATCCTCCAGATACAGGAGCCCGGCGCCTTGATCGTAATGGTACAGCAGGGGCACCGGCGCCTGGGCCTGGACCAGATGCCGGTGCACATTCACGAACGGCAATTCCGCGGGTGGCGGAGTGCCGCCGCTCACGGCTTCCTCCGATTGCTTGAAGGCTTCCGGCTCGGCCAGTTGCATCAGGATCAGGGAAGGAAAGGTGCCGGCGCCAAGCTGGACACGGAAATATCGGCGGTTCGAGGCGTCTCCGGCCAGCGGAGCCAGGGCCTTGAACTCGGCGCGGAAGGGCAAGCGCGTACGGACGGTCTCGGCCACCAGCCTCTCGTCTGGCTGAGCCTGGGTTTGCTTGGGCGAAGAAGGATCGACGGTCATGGCGGCGCATTATACCGAGGCAGGGAGAGCTTGTCACGGTACGAGGAAACCGGTATCCTGCGGCGATCCAACCACCCACGCTGTGGGACCCCGATGCCACGGAACGACCAGGTCATTCGCCTGCTGCGGCTCCTCCAGGCTCTGGAGGGGTCTCGCCGGGGGTTGACGCTGGACGAACTCCTGCGCGCGCTGCCCGAAGACTTCGCCCGTCATCCTAGGACCCTCCGCCGCGACCTCGACGCGCTGGAACTCGCCGGCGTGCCCCTGATCCACGAGCGGGTGGACGGTGTTGCGCGGTGGCGGTTGATGGACGGGTTCCGAACCATCCAACTGCCCACCTTTTCCCCCACGGAACTCATGGCCCTCGTCTTGAGCCGCCATGTGATGAAACCTCTGGAGGGAACCCAGGTGCAGACCGCCCTGGACTCGGCCTTGAAAAAGGCTACCGACGCTCTTCCCCCGGCTGGACGCGATCTGGCCGAGCGCCTCCACGGCATCTTCTCCGTGGGCCTCGGCCCTCACAAGAGCTATCGCCTGCATCGGGAGACGGTGGATCGGCTCACCCAGGCCATTGCCCACAAGAAAACCGTTCAACTCCGCTACTTTTCCGCTTCGCGCGTCAAAACGACCCGCCGGGAAGTGGACCCCTATCGCCTCTGGTACGCCTCCGGTGGACTGTATCTGGTCGGCTACTGCCAT
>JAGWTI010000072.1 GCA_028876065.1 Nitrospirota bacterium | reverse complement strand
CGTCCGGTCGGAACGAGCGCGCTGTTCGTGTCTGGTTCTTCGTGCATAGGGTCCGGTCAATCCGTTCGGGGAGGGGGGAGTCGTGCGACACCCCCCTTGGTCCCCCCAGTAAGGTGCGCTCGCGTCACCGCCGGCGCGGATCTTTAATGCGGCAACCCGGGATCGGTCTTGGACAGTCCTATCGTTAGGACGCTGACGGCTCCATGTGCGTCAATCAGGTAGTGGTGGAGGCGAATACGATCCTCCTCCGAGAGCCGGACGGGACTCACCCACGCCGTGAGGACGAGGTGCCCGTCTGTCGGGAGCGTCTCTGTCATGAGCTGAAGCCAGTCCTCAACGTCGCCCATGGGCTGGTTTCGGCTTCTGCCTGAACGATAGAGTTTCATGATGATCCTCCTTCCTCATCCAAGGGTTCATAGTCTGCGGAGGGGTAGGGGGGCGGTTGAGCAATCCCGCCTTCCACGATGTCGCCCAGGTCGATCATGACCTGGAGCCCCTGTTCCGTGATCCAATCCGTGCTACCGCACTGCATACAGGTCAAGACGGGCTTCGTCGGTTTCTCCTTGCCATAGAGCACCCCAAAGGGCTGGACCATCCGGATTCCCTTCATCGCCGCGTTAAACTCGGCGTCTCGTTTGTCCCGTTCTTCTGGACGGCAATAGCGTTTAAATCCGCCCGCACCTTGATCCACCCGGTAGATGTCCGGGGCCTTGCCCACGTATTTCAGGAGATACTGGAGGGCGTTCCTGGGCTCATGGGCTTTGATATGGACCATGCCGCCGGTGAGCTTTTTCCACGCCGCATCCAGCTTCTTCTGGGGGAGGTAATCCGCATCCAAGAGCACATGGGCATGGGGATGCCAGCCGTTGCCGATGTTCGTGACCTCTATAGCCAGCAGGCCCCCGCGAACGTGGTCCTGGTAGAATTTCCGCCGAAACAGTTTTTTAATCGACCGGGTGAGCATGAGAATGACCCCCTTGGTGAGGCGGGGGACATTGGGAATGGTGAAGATGGCGTGTTTCGCGTTGACCATCCGGTCCACCAGGCCCTCATAGCTTTTGATCAGCCGCCAATATTCACTCCGACGACAGACCGGGCAGGTGCGCCCTTTACAGCGCAGGGTGATCGCCCGTTTCTCCCCACAGTGAGCGCAGTAGAGCATGCGCATGTCGTGGGCGGGTTTGAGCAGGCTGGGGACGCCGAGAGCGGCCTGCGCAGTTGTTGTAGAGTCTTCAAGAGAAGTCGGGGGGCCTGCGGCCCCCCGCGCCCCCCCGGCCGCGTCCGCCGCTGGCTGTCGCCAGGCGCCGGCCTCGGCCTGAGCGTCTGCGGGAGAGTCCTCTCCCCGCGATTCTTGAGATAGCTCCGCCATGGTCCCTCCTGTGTGGGTGGAGGGGTGCTCTCAGGGGGCTCCATGGCCGGAATCTTGACGGGCTGCACGAGGGGGGCTATGATCAGGTTGCGACGCCCACATAGCCTAACCCGCTGTGTCAGCCGGCTTCTTCCGGCTGGGAGCCTCTGAGGGGTCACCCCCTTAGGGGCTTCGGTGTATTGAAGCCCAGTTGACCGCTACGCCCGCTCCTCCTTTCCGTGTGTCGCCACTCTATCTCTAATCGTTTTCTGGTCTCGTGTCGAGAGCGCTTGTCTTAGCTCTCGTATGCTTAAATTAGCTCTCGTTGCAGGCCACCTCGTTGTACCCCGGTTCCGCTCACCTGTCGAGATGACTTATTTAGACTCTCGTATACTTAAATAGACTCTTCTTACACCCGCTTCCCTTGTGCCGACTTTCCCGGCCGCTGTCGATTGGACCGTTGGGGACTGGTGTGGCCAGTTGTGGCCAGACGCGGACACCTTCGCCGGGACGCCCTGATTGATCGCGATGCGCATGGGCCGACTGTACGTGGGCCGGAGGCGAAAGGGAATGAGGCAGATGTATGCTGATGTATGCAGATGTATGCTCCTGCAGCAACGGACCGTTCAAAGAGCCCTGGGCCTGTGTTGTCCATCTCTCGGGTCACAAGGTCGTCCTGCGCATTCCCCTGAAAGGGCTTCAACTTTTCGATGCTTCAGTTAATCGCATATCAACAAGAGAAATCCATCACCTTGTCTCACTTCATCTCACATCTAGGCACATCTGGACACAGTGGGCGGTTGTCATAGGAACATTTCAGTCGCGTTGAAGCGCCGGCGAGGGAAGATTCACGAAGGAGTGACAGGAGGAATTCGCGATCAAAGCAAACGGGGGGAGTCTTACGACATCCTTCTGCTCCCCCCCCCCAAGATGTGCCGCGTGGCCCCTGGCGTCATCGGGGCTTAATTGAACGCATCATGAACGCGAGGCGTACCTAAATCCGGTTGCCCTGGGGTTGCGCGTAAGGGCGAAACAAAATGGAATGGTGATGGCTTTGGCCAGCGCGCTTCCCTATAATGCAGGCTTTTCGCGGCGGTTGGGTGAAGGCAGATTAATTCGTAATCGATAGATCGGTGGTTCAATCCCACTCGCCGGCTCCAGTCGCCATCTGCTGCCGAAACGCCCGCCTTGTGACGGTGCGAGGCTATCGCACATCGTTGACGATCGAGACGTGAGGAGCACCACTTTCATGAGAGTGTGTTGGGGGAATACCCCCATTCGCCTGCTATGCACCAGCCTGGTGAGCCTTGCGCTCGGTGCAGGCACCGTGTGGGAACAGGCTGCGCTCGCTGCCGGAGAGCAAATCACCGTGGTGCAAGAGGAGTCACTCGGCGCGGGCGCCAAGGCGGTCGTTGAAGACATCGGAGCCTTACTGACCGCACCGATGCGGATGACCGGCGAGGACTGGCTCAAGGTTGGGGCTGGGGGGGCCGTCGTCGGAGGCTTAGTGGCCGCCGACCACAGTATCCAGGACTGGGTGGACCGGAATAACAAGAGCGTGACGGGCAAGAAGGTGGCCAATAACTTGAACACCTTCGGCAATCCCTTCACTTTGGTGGGCGTCAACGTCGGCGTGATTGGGATCGGTCTGGCCAATCAGTCCTACGGGGGCGGCAGTTGGATCAAGGAGGCCGGGTTGGTGAGCTTGGAGGCAGAAGTGTTTGCCGTGGCGGCTGCCGAGACCATCAGCAATATCGCGGGCCGGGCACGCCCCAATCGAGGTCTTGGGGCCACACACTTCAGCCCTTTTTCCGGGAACGTCTCGTTCGGCTCCTCCCACTCGGCGGCCAGCTTTGCCGTGGCGGCGGTCTTTGCCGAACGGTTCGATCCGGCCATTGGATGGTTGTCTTACGGCCTCGCTGGCGCCGTGGCCGCCTCACGGGTCTATACTGATAACCATTTTTCCGCTGACGTCGTGCTCGGCGGGTTAATCGGTTATGCAATGGGGAAATTCATCAACCGGCAACATTCTGCCGATCCGGACGATTGGCAGATTCGTCCCATGACCATGGAGGGGGTCGGGGGAGGGTTGACGATTGGAAAGCGCTTCTAGCTCAGCAGGTATAGCGATGCACAGGCCGGCGCCGACATGTCTCCGTTGAAACAGGTCGGGCGACGGTTTGCCTGGGCCTGGAACGGGATCAAGGCCGGTTTTCACGCGGAACAGAACGTTTGGTAATGCCCTACTTTGTCTTGCACTGCCAGATCTGTTCGCGCTGAGTCGATCCCACCCGCATCTGCTATGGTAGTAGGTATTGCTGAGAGGCTTTAGACGCTGGAGGAATTGGCGGAGCGGACTTCTGGACTGGAAGGGTATCTGAGTGACGAGGTTCTCACCACAACTGGTTAAAGCCAAAGTCTATGATCTGATCGCTCCTGCACCGCTACTGTTGGTATATGGTCTAGGAGTTGCTGCTCTTTTCCCTCAAATTACGGAAAAGGGGCATCAACTGACGACAGCATTTGACCCCGTCCTGGCCCTCGCGATGCTTTCACAAGTCACCACGGTCTTGTTTATGGGCCTGCAGGCGGTACTGTTCATCGTGCGCCGCTTCCCGGTTCGTAAAGCTCGCGGCGTGATGCCAAGGCTGGCTGCGCTCGTTGCTTCAAATCTTCCAATGTCCTTGTTAGTTCTGCCAACTGTTCAGACGACAGTACCTGTCACGTTCGCATCAATGGTTTTGGTGGTTGGCGGAACGATGGTCTCCATTTATGTTGCGGCGATCCTCGGTCGCTCATTTAGCGTCCTCCCACAAGCGCGAGGCCTGGTCACGTGGGGACCCTATCGATGGATTCGCCATCCACTGTATCTCGCAGAGCAGATCGCACTCTTCGGGTTCATGTTGCAATTCGCACAGCCATGGTCATGCCTGATCGCAGTGGCCTGCTTCGCGGCTCAGCTTCCTCGCATGCATTACGAAGAAGAGGTGCTGGTGACAACCTATCCCGCCTATCGAGCCTATATGAGAGATACCTCGCGGCTCATTCCGGGTGTGTATTGAAGCCGGTACGGTTCACATTCGGCGCCCCCCGAGCGTTCCGTATTCGCTGGCAGATGCGGGTGCGGTCAGTATGGCCAGGGAGGCAGGCTCTCACAACGGGACTGGCTGAGCATCATCACGGCGAGCGGTGTGGACGTTGGCTGGACCTGTTGAATACCATGATCGAGAAGATACGCGACCGGCTTTGCCCGGCGCAGCATGCACGGGCGCAATTCATCAAGGACATCTCGGCTGCGCGGTGCTTCTTTTGTCTCTGCCTACGACTATCAGAGATAGTATCATTTTGGGGGATCATTTCCGCTGAGGCCGTTTTCTCCACGGTAAGCAATCTGCGGAAACTTACCCCACTCCCACGCATTCTTCTGGCCTGGAATACCCTCTCACAGACGCCCTTACCTCCCATATTGCTCTCCGCCTATCAAGTTTCCTGCCAATGGAGCCGACAACAGGGATAGGTAAGTGAGGGTAATGAAGGAACCCGATCCTGGTGAATGGGTCATCGAGGAGGGTGCCTGAGGAAAGGAGTGTGTGGCAATGAGTATTTCTAATGTGGGCGCATCTGCTTTGAGTCAGACGCAACCCCAGGCCGCTCAAGTGGCCGCGGCAGTCCAGACGGCGCCATCGACGGCGAGCGGGAAGGCCCCAGCTGGCGATTCTGTGGCAATCTCATCCCAGGCCAAACAAGCTGCCCACGCAGCGGCCAGGGCGGATGGGGATGGAGACGGTCACTGAGGCTGAGGCCTCTGCGTAAGGGAACGTGAATAACTAAGGGCTGCGATCTGGAGGGATCGCGGCTCTTAGCTTAACTGGTGGAAAGCCTGTTCTGGCTCTTCCCTAAGGAAGGTGCCTTGGTGAAATGGGGGTACGAGATTATCGCTTCGCAGGATGGACGAGACGCCTGGGAGATTCTCCAACAGGCCGATGCCCCACGAATGGCGATTCTTGACTGGATGATGCCCGAGCTGGATGGCCTTGCGGTTTGCCAAGAGGTCAGAAAACGGGACGACCACTCCTACACCTATCTCCTTCTGCTCACCTCCAACACCCAGAAGGCTGAACGGCTAGCGGGGTTGCATGCAGGCGCCGATGACTATCTTACTAAGCCGGTTGATCTGGAAGAACTTCGCGTGCGTCTTCAAGCCGGCCGGCGCATTCTCGACCTGGAGACGAAACTGCTGGCAGCCCAGGACTCATTGCGGGAGCAGGCGACACACGACGCGTTGACCGGTCTCTGGAACAGAGCCGCTATTGTGAAGGCCTTGGAGCAGGAGCGTGTTCGTGCGAATCGTGAACGGACCTCGTTCGGAGTCGTCTTGGCCGATCTGGACGGGTTTAAGCTGGTGAACGATGGGCATGGGCACCTCGCGGGCGACCGTGTCCTGGAAGAAGCCGCACGACGCATGCGCACGGCGGTGCGCGCCTATGATGTGGTCGGCCGGTACGGCGGGGAGGAATTTCTCATCGTCTGTCCTGGCTGTCACGAAGCAGAAGCCGTGACCATCGCCGAACGGATTCGCGCGTCCCTTGAACGGGCTCCTATTGAGATTGCCTCAGGGGAAGCCATTTCCGTCACGCTTTTTTTAGGCGTGACGATGGGCGGAACTCAGGGGACAGATGAGCCCATACGGCTGATCAAATCTGCGGATACCGCGCTCTACTGCGCCAAGAACCGAGGGGGCAACTGTGTTGAATTGGCTATACCTGATATTGAGCGGTAGTTGGGTGCCGAATCGGCTGTACTGCTATTTTCCGAACGCACATCGATGAACCACGACATCTCACCTGGCATCAGCTTGTAATTACCGTAACCTTGCCGTAAAGTAAGGAATAATATTAAATGTAAGGAGCCCTTCTATGTCAACATCAACGATGACCAGCAAAGGACAGACCACGATTCCCAAGGAGATTCGCGCACGCTTGCACTTGCAGCCGGGGGATCGCTTGGAATTTGTGGTGGACGATGATGGGCGTGTGACGGTGTTGCCGGCCACGGTGGATGCGACAGAGTTGAGAGGCATCCTCAAAGCACCGGCTCGACCGGTCACCGTGGCGGCGATGAAGCAGGCCATCCGGAAACGGGGAGGGCGTCGGTGATCGGCCTGGATACGAACGTACTCGTTCGTTATCTTGTACAGGACGATCCAGCCCAATCCAAACGGGCCGCTCAGCTAATCGCGCGGGAATGTACCAAGGAAAATCCCGGCTTCATCAACCGGATCGTGCTTTGTGAGCTGGTGTGGGTGTTAGAGAGCGCTTACGGGTACTCAAAGGAGACCATCGCCGGGGTTCTAGACAAAGTTCTGAGGACGAGCCAGTTTCAAGTTGAGGATTTACCGGTAGCCTGGACCGCCTTTCGCCTGTACCAGAAAGGGAAGGCGGACTTTGCCGATTGTCTTCTCGGTGCCGTCAATCGCCAGCATGGGTGCGATCGTACGGTGACCTTTGACCAGCAGGCTGGCAAGCTGGAAGGATTCGAATATCTGGCCGGGGCTTAATTCTCTTTTGGTAGTCCCATCTCGAAAGGTTTTCGTTTGGCCTGACATAGTGTAATTGCCCCTTCGTGTTTAAGTCGCCCCCTCCCGTAACTTGAACTCTTTCGAATAACTCAGCGGAAAAAATGGCGAAAGCGTGGCCGTGGCTCAAACACGGGTTCGAATCCCGTTGGGACCACCATACCAACCTTCGGTTGAGCCGCTCACTTCGATCACATGTGAGCGGATAGTTCTTTTGCCACAAGCGTTCTTCGTGTGAGCCGACCGCCTTTCGATTGAGGCGGCCGGAGAAATCCTCCAGTAGACTTTCCGATTTTCCTCGCGTGGCTCGATCTGTCCGCCCACTGTACGCCATTCTGCCTTGACAATCCACGAAGCAGATGTGGGCAGAACAAATACCAATTGTAGTATTCATTCAAGGGCCTGAAGAACACCAGTCCAGCCGGCACATCCCTAGCCAATTCTCCAGGACTTCTTGCCCAGCGCATACCCATGCATTGGACGGAATATGAGATGCCGCACAATGCGCTCAGCGCGCAAATGCACAAGCCACTTTCTTTATGCTATGCTGCCCGAAACTATAGATGCCCCCGCCTTGACAGGCGGGGGCCTACATTGATGACGCGCGGGGCTCGGCTTGCTCTGCAGGACCTTGCTCACACTCCCGTTTCCATAGACGGGGAATCCCCGCTGGATTAAACTGATCTGCCGACGATATGTGCCAATTAATTGCGCACATCGTGCCATTCCCTGCCCCCATTGTAGGGTGAATACGACGACGGGTCAGCACGGTGCGACATCTCAGGATTATCTTGGCCCGAGGCCGATTTGAGGTAAGCTGTGTCCCAATGACAGAGCATCGAATCGCTCTTCGCGGACTTCGCGCATGAACCAGATCGTCCTCATCGCCCTACGCAGGCCTTACACCTTCGTCGTGCTTGCGATATTGATCGTGCTATTCGGCACCATGTCGGTGTCCAAGTCGCCGACCGATGTCTTTCCGAACATCAAGATTCCCGTCATCTGCGTCGTGTGGTCGTACGGCGGCCTGCTGCCGGCCGACGTCTCCGGCCGTATCACCTTCTACTTCGAGCGCGCCCTGACCTCGACGGTGGAGGGCATCAAACACATCGTGAGCCATTCCTACTATGGCAGCAGCATCATCAATATCTTTCTTCAGGACGGAGTCAATCTTCCCGGCGCGGAGGCCGAGGTCGCGGCGATTGCGCAGACGGTTGTCAAAGCGCTGCCGCCGGACATTTCGCCACCCATGATCATGCGCCTGGAAGCCTCTTCGGTGCCGGTGGCCATGCTGCAAGTCACCTCCGACACGATGACGCCGGCGGAGCTCTACAACCTGTCCGTCATGCAAATCCGTCCCCTGCTGGTCACGATCCCCGGGGCGATCCTTCCGGCCCCCTACGGGGGCAACCCTGTCATGCTGCTGGTCTCCCTCGATCAGCAGAAATTGCTCGCCCGACAGCTCACCGCGACGGACATTCACAAAGCCTTCGGGCATCAGAACATCGTGCTGCCGGCCGGCGACCAGAAGATCAAGACGACCGATTGGATGGTCCAGACGAACGCGACGCCGATGCAGGTCGAGGATTTCAACAACATTCCGATCAAGCGGGAAGGCAACGCCTTCATCTACATGCGCGACGTCGCCGACGTGCGCCTGGCCGGCCCGCCCCAAACCAACGCCGTTCTGGTGGACGGCAAACAGGCCGTCCTGATCGTGGTGATGAAGAGCGGCGAGGCCTCCACGCTGGACGTGGTGGACGGGGTCAAGAAAGCGATCCCGCGCATTGAAAAAATCGTGCCGCCCGGGGTGAAAATCAAAATCCTCAACGACGCCTCGATCTTCGTCAAGGACGCGATCACGGACGTGGTGCAGGAAATGGCGACCGCCGCCGCGCTGACCGGGCTTATCGTGCTGCTGCTCCTTGGCTCGTGGCGGGCGACGGTCATCGTCGCCACCTCGATCCCGCTGGCCATCCTGACCTCCATCATCGGCCTGCACGTGATCGGCGAGTCGATGAATCTCATGACGTTGGGCGGATTGGCGCTGGCGGTCGGCATTCTGGTCGACGATGCGACCGTGATGATCGAGAACATCGACACCCACCTTGCCATGGGCAAGCCGCTGGAGACCGCGATCATCGACGCCGCCAACCAGATCGTGATCCCGACGCTCGTCGCCACCCTCTGCATCGCCATCGTCTGGTTCCCGCTCTTCCAATTGAGCGGCGTGTCCGGTTATCTGTTCATGCCGATGGCGGAGGCGATCATCTTCGCGATGCTGGCCTCCTTCATCCTGTCGCGCACGTTGGTGCCGACCATGGCCAAATATATTCTTGAGGAACACGAGGCGCCGCACGAGCAGGAGCCAGGTGAGCCGTCAGAAGGGCGGTCCGAAGCGGAGCGCATACAGAGCCCGCCGGGCTTCTTCGCCCGCTTCCAGCAGGGCTTCGAGCGCGGCTTCGACCGATTCCGTGATCGCTACAATAGCCTGCTCGAACAGGTGGTCGCCCAGCGCGGCGCCTTCGTCGGAGTCTGTCTGGCGATCGCGATGGCCTCCCTCGTCCTCTACTATTTCAACGGCCGCGAATTCTTTCCCGAGACCAAGGCCGGGTCGATGCAGATGCACATGCGGGCGCCGATCGGCACGCGCATCGAGGTGTCGGGACGCGTGGCCTCCCTCGTCTCCAACGACATCGCGCAGATGCTCCCCGGCCAGGTCGAAGGCATCGTCAGCAATTGCGGCCTGCCGGTCGGGCCGCATAACCTCGCCTTCATCCCAACGCCGACGATCGGCACGCAGGACTGCGATCTGACGATCGACTTGAAAAGTGAAAAGTCGCCGGTCTGGGAATACCGGCGCATACTCCGCAAAGGCCTGAAAGAGCGCTATCCGGGAACCGAGTTCACGTTCCAGCCGGCCGACCTGACCGCGAAGATTCTCAACTTCGGCTCGCCCTCGCCGATCGACGTGCAGATCAACGGGATGGAGATGAACGAGAACTACGAGTTCACGCGCAAGCTGGCGGGCCGGCTGCGTCAGATTCCCGGCGCCAGCGACGTGACGATTCAACAAACGATGCGCACGCCGACCCTGTTCGTCAAGGGCAACCGCACGTTCGGACTGGGCATCAACCTGTCCGAGAAGGACATCGCCACCAATCTGCTCCTGACGACGTCCGGCAGCAAACAGGTGGACCAGCAATACTGGCTCGATCACAAGACCGGGATGACCTACCAGGTCAATCTCTACTCGCCCAGCCGCAGTTCACGAGCATGAAACATCAGTTGACCGTTCACGTGATGGGTGCAGCCCCGTGGACTTCGGTGCAACCTTGTTAAAGCCCCCTCGTGGGTTACGGACTCCAACCGTGCAAACGGCGCATATTTGCTGCATCAGCGGCACAGAGAGATGTCCGTGACCCCGGCCACACCGTTACGCGCCCGGATAGCCTCGTCATAATGTATGAACAGGATGTTCAGGAGACAGGCTGAACTTCAGGTGTATGAGGACTGCTTTGGCAAGTGCGGACTGGTGCGGATGTGGTGATTGTGTCCCTCTTCTCTTCTTCCTCAAAGCTCCCGCGATGGCCCAAACTTAACGCTTCCGACCCTAGCCCCGTGATCCATTCGAGGGCACAGAATCAAACCCATATTTGAGCATGAGTTTTTGTATGCGGGGACTCACGATGAAATCGAAAAACTCTTCCGCGACATTACGGGCTGCATCCCGACAGGTCCATACCACCGCTTGCCCGAACTGAACCGGCGTATAGGCTCCGCCCGGGGTTTCATCAATGATCCGCACCTGCCTGCTGTTGTGGATCGCATCCACGCGGTAGACGATGCCCACGTCGGCCTCCCCCGCGTGAACCAAATTCACTATTTCTTCATTATGTTGCGCGTGGAGAAGGCGGAAATGGTCTCTATACGCGGGGTCGAGCTTTCTGAGCGTCCGGGCCGTGATGACACCCAATGCAGACGTCTCGAGATCGCCGACAGCAATGCGGGCGCCTCGATTCAACAGCACATCGTGCAAGGAGATCGATGTTGCCGGGGAGGCCGTTGACATGACGAGCACGAGGGAGGTCTGCGCGTAGGTCCGCAGTCCTCCATTGCGAGTCAGTCCCTTCTTTTGCAGTTTCTCGATTTCCTCAGCCGCAGAGAGAAGTATATCGATCGGAGCCCCCTTCTCAATTTGGCGACGCAGTGTTTGCGACGGACCGTACACGACGTGTACCGTTGCACCATACTCCCTCTCGAACATAGGCAAGATTTCCTCGAATGCCCCCTTCAAACTATGGGCGGCTCCAATCGTCAAATTTTCAGCCTGAACAGGCTCCCCCGTCGCAACGACACCTGCGAGTCCACTGATGATAGCCATCGCCATGCTGAACTTCCGAATTCCCACTATGGTGATGTTCCTCAAAGCTAGATTCTCTTGGAGCGAATCCACGTTGCCCATCGAACCTCCTTGGATGGGATTGTCAGAGATGCGAGCGTTCTAGACGGGATTAATGGCAAGATCAATACCAATTCTAGTATTCATTCGACGGCCTGAAGAAAACCAGCCCGCCCATTTCTGACGAATTATCTATGAGTTGCCCAACCGCATAGCCCAGGTGGCTGGCGGAATTGTGAGATTCCGCACGATGCGCTCAGTGCTCAAACGCGCAATCCGCATTCTCCATGCTTTTGCTTTGCTGTTCGAAACATCGGACAGAGCTGCCGACTATATTGTGCCAATAAATCACGCACATCCTGCCATTGCCTACCCGTATGTAGAATGAAGACGACGCATGGCAAGCATTTTGCCATGCCTTAACGATCGTCTTGGTCCGGGGCCGATACCTCTGGCCAGAGAGGGAGGCCACGTATCCTTCACAAGTTCTGCTATAGTTTCACAACACAACCTCTTCAAACCGCTGCTGCTATTCGTCTAGCATGGGTTTTGTGCGTCCGTTGCTCAAGATGCCATTCGAATTCCCGTAAACACTCTGTCAGAGCTTGACGATGTAGGTGAATTGTGTCTAGCATGACAAAAAATCAAACCGCTTTGGGCAGACGGCACGCATGAACCAGATTGTCCTCATCGCCCTGCGTAGACCCTACACCTTCGTCGTTATGTCCATCCTCATCGTGCTGTTTGGGGGCCTCACGGTGCTCCACATGCCGACCGACGTCTTCCCGAATATCACGATTCCCGTCACCTCCGTGGTCTGGATCTACTCCGGCATGCTGCCGCAGCAGGTGGAAGGGCGTATCACGTACCTGTTCGAGCGCTTCCTGACCTCGACGGTGGAAGGCATCAAGTACATCCATAGTCACTCCTACTTCGGCAGCAGCATCACGAATATTTTTCTCCAGGACAATGTGGAGGTGGGCAGGGCCGAAGCGGATATCGTGGGCATTGCCCAAAACGTCGTGAAGGCGCTGCCCCCGGATATCTCTCCCCCCATGGTCATGCGTCTCGCGCCATCCTCCATCCCGGTGGCCATGCTCGAAATCAGCTCCGACGATATGACGCCCGCGGAGCTCTATAACCTCGCCTACATGCGAATCCGACCCCTGCTCGTGACGGTCCCCGGGATTGTCCTGCCGCACCCCTACGGGGGCCAGGACATGCAGGTCATGGTCAACCTCGATCAGCAGAAGTTGCTCGCTCGCCACCTCTCGCCGAGGAACATCCACGATATCCTCATGCAGCAATACCGCGTGCTCCCGTCCGGCGACATCAAGATCATGCCGACCGACTGGATCGTCCTGACCAACGCGTCACCGTTGAAGATCGAGGATTTCGCCAATATCCCGGTCAAGCGGGAGGGCAACGCGTTCGTTTATCTGCGGGACGTCGCCACGGTGCGCCTCATGGGCCGGGTGCAACAGAACGCGGTCCTTGTGAACGGCAAACAAAGGGTCATCATCGTCGCGATGAAGAGCACCGAGGCCTCGACCCTGGACGTGGTGGACGGGATCAAGAAGATGATTCCGCGCGCCGAGCAAATCTCTCCGGAGGGCGTGAGGATCAGACTCCTCGACGACGCCTCGACCTTCGTCAAGGATTCGATCAGGGACGTCCTGCACGAAATGCTGACCGCCGGCGCGCTGGTCGGCCTCATCGTGCTGTTGCTGCTCGGCTCCTGGAGGGCCACGGTCATCGTGTGGACCTCGATCCCGCTTTCCATCCTGACCGCGCTCATCGGCCTGCATTGGCTCAACGAGACGATCAATGTCATGACCTTGGGCGGGTTGGCGCTGGCCGTCGGCATTCTGGTGGATGACGCGACCGTGATGATCGAGAATATCGATCGCCATATCGAAATGGGCAAGCCGCTGGAGCAGGCCATCATCGACGCCGCCAACCAGATCGTCGTCCCGACGCTCGTCGCCACCCTGTGCATCGCGATCGCATGGTTCCCGCTCTTCGGACTGACCGGCACCGCCGGCTACCTGTTCAAGCCCATGGCGGAGGCGGTCATGATCGCGATGATCGCCTCTTTCATCCTGTCGCGCACGCTGGTGCCGACCATGGCGAAATATATGATGAAGAGTCACCATGTCGCAGGCGAATGAGCACAACGGGCAGCCCGACGCGAAGAACCTGCTGGGCTTCTTCGTCCGCTTTCAGAAGGGGTTCGAGCGCCGCTTCAATGAGTTCCGCGAGGGCTACGGCGTGCTGCTCGAGCAGGTGATCGCCCGTCGCAGCGCCTTCGTCAAAATCTCCCTGGCGATCGCGCTGGGCTCCATGTCCCTCTTCTTCTTCCTTGGGCGCGATTATTTCCCCGAGATCAGGTCGGGGGTCATTCAGATGCATATGCGGGCGCCCCTCGGGACACGCATCGAGGTGAGCGGACGCCTTGCCACGCTGGTCTCCAACAGCATCGAGGAGTTGCTACCCGGTCAGGTCGAAAACATCGTCAGCAATTGCGGCCTGCCGGTGGGACCGCACAACCTCGCCTTCATTCCGACGCCGACGATCGGCTCGCAGGATTGCGACCTGACGATCCTCTTGAAGAATGAAAAGTCGCCGGTCTGGAACTTCCGGCGCACCCTCCGCAAGGGCTTGAAGGAGCGCTATCCGGGAACCGAATTCACGTTCCAGCCGTCCGATCTGACCGCCAAAATTCTCAACTTCGGCGCGCCCGCGCCGATCGACGTGCAGATCAACGGTCCGGACATTTACCCCAACTACGAATTCGCCCGAAAATTGGTGGCCAAGTTCCGCCAAATCCCCGGCGCCACGGACGTGGTGATCCAGCAGACGATGCAGACGCCGACCCTCATGGTCGAAGGCAACCGCACGTTCGGACTCGGAGTCAACAGGACCCTGAGCGACATGGCCGACAATCTGCTCATGACGACCGCCGGCAGCCAACAGATCGACCAGATCTATTGGCTCGATCCCTCGACCGGCATGTCGTACATGATCAACGTCTATACGCCGCAGCCGCAGATCAATAGCGTCAAAAGCCTCGCGACCGTCCCGGTCGATTCCTCGGACAATTCTTCGAAGGATGATGGTGTCCAGCTGCTCGGCAATTTGGCCACCATTACACCGATAGGAACGCCGGGCGTGGTTACGCACGGGAACATCATGCCGCTGCTCGACATCTATGTCTCCGCCGAAGGGCGCGACCTCGGCGGCGTGCTGACGGACGTGGAGAAGATCGCCAAGAGCATGGAGCCCGAGAAGCCCCGCAGCGCCGAGATCGAAATTCATGGCCAGGCCTCACTGATGTACGACGCCTATACCGAGCTGATCTTCGGACTGCTCGCCGCGATCGTGCTGGTCTATCTGCTCATCGTCGTCAACTTCCAATCCTGGCTCGATCCCTTTATCATCATCACGGCCTTGCCCGGCGCGCTGGCGGGCATCGCCTGGTCGCTGTTCCTGACCCATACGCGGCTGTCGGAGCCCGCGCTGACGGGCGCCATCATGACCATGGGCACGGGGACCGCCAATGCGATCCTCGTCGTGTCCTATGCGCGCGAGCGGCTCCAAGAGCACGGCGACGCGCTGCGGGCCGCGATCGAAGCCGGGAAGACCCGCTTCCGTCCGGTGCTCATGACGGCCTCGGCCATGATCATCGGGATGGTCCCCATGGCGACGGGATATTCCCAGAATGCGCCGCTGGGTCGCGCCGTCATCGGGGGCTTGCTCGTGGCCACCGTCTTCACCCTGTTTTTCGTGCCGTGCGTGTATGCGATGGTCTACAGCAGGCGAGCCGCCCGCCAACAGAAGGATGCCTAATATGAAGGCCCTGCGTGGAAGGCCGGTTGCCATCTCAGCGATCATGCTGTGCGTGCTCTATCTCGGCTATCGGATTTATGAGAGCAGGAGCGACGCCGCGTTGCTGTACAAGCAGACGCTCGAAGATGCCGTGCCCACCGTGGCGGTCGTCAATCCCAAGCCGGTGCCGGCGACCGAGACCATTACGCTCCCCGGCAATATCGTAGGCTGGTACGAGGCGCCGATCTACGCACGCGTCACGGGCTATGTGAAGATGTGGTACAAGGATTACGGGGCGGTGGTGAAGACGGGCGACGTCCTCGCCGAAATCAACGCGCCGGATCTGGACGCCGAATATGCACAGGCCAAGGCGGACCTGGAATCGGAGCGCGCCAAGTATGCGCTCGCCGAAGTGACCACGAAACGCTATCAGGCGATGCGCAAGACCCATGCGGTCTCCGAGCAGTCGATCACGGTGCAGGAAAAACAACTCCTAGCCCAGGCGGCGGTGGTCAACTCAGCGGAACAAAAGGTCCGGAACATCGAGGCGTTCATTCGGTTCAAAACGATCGTCGCCCCCTTCGACGGCGTGGTGATCCAGCGCAATATCAACGTCGGTGACTTGGTTAGTAAGGAAGGCACGCTCAACACCCCCAATGCGAAAAGCAATCTCTTTACGGTGGCCATCGTCGATACGTTGCGCCTCTTCATCAACGTGCCGGAATCGTTCGGGCCCTTTCTCCAGCCGGGCATGACGGCCGACGTGACCGTGCCGCAATTGCCCCACCGCCGTTGGACCGCCAAGTTCCTGACCGTCGCCGGCGGATTTGACGTGAGTACGCGCACCGCGGTCACCGTCTTCACGATCGACAACCAGGACAGGGCCCTCTGGCCCGGCTCCTACGCCGAGGTCCACCTCACGGCACCGGTCGATCGGCAAGCCTTCACGATGCCGTCCACCGCGTTGGTGTTCCAGGAGCACGGCACGGAAGTGGCCGTCGTGACGGAGGACGACCGGGTGCACTTGAAACCGATCACGGTGAGCAAACTCATGGACCAGATCGTCGAAGTAGCAGGGGGGCTTTCCGCGAGTGACCGCGTGATCAACAATCCCAGCGCCGCGTTGCTCGATGGCGACAAGGTGCGCGTCGTCACGCCGGCGCCGGGGTATGACCTCGTCAACACCTCGGCGCCGCAGAGCGGTCGGGCGGCAGAGTCGCCGCAGCCGGCGCAGTCGCGACCGCAACAGGCGGGGCCGTTGCCGCAGCCGCCACAGGCGACTCAACCATCAGAGCCGCCGCAACCGCCTCCCCATACGCTGCCATGATGTTGGAGCGCGTTCCGATTCGGTATCTGTGGTCCAGAGTTCGCCGCACTGTGCCGAGCTCGGCCGTCCTGCTCGCGCTGACCGTGTCGGGGTGCAGCACCGACTGGTTGCCGCACGCCGATCTGGCGCCCGCCTACCAACCACCCGAATACGTCGTCCCCGCCTCATGGCGCGGGGCGAGTCCCTTCGTCGAGGCGAAGCCGTCGGACGGCGAACTGCGGGGGGACTGGTGGACGCTGTTCAACGATCCGATCCTGAACAAGCTCGAAGAGCAGGCCATGGCGGCGAATCCGGACCTGCAGGCCGCCGCCGAGCGGTTCGTCCAGGCCCGCGATGTGATGATGCGGGTCCGCTCGCAGCGGATCCCGCACATCGGGTTGGGCGGGAAAGCCACAGACAGTAGGAACGCAGTCGATACCGGCCTGTTTAAGGACCCAGATGTTCCGCTGACCGGGTCGATCGCGACCGGTGGGGGCCTCGCGTCCTGGGAGCCCGACTTCTGGTCGGCGATCCGCAACGCGACGCGCGTGGAGCTGTATCGCGCCGAGCAGCGCGCCGCCGACTGGGCGCTCGCCCGCCTCAGCCTCCAGGCGGAACTCGCGGCGAACTACTTCACGCTGCGCGGCTACGACGCGCAGGTTGCGATCTATACCCAATCGGTCGCCCTCTACAAAAAGACGCTCGGCCTCGTCAAGACCCAGTTCGCCGGCGCTCTTGCCTCGTCGCTCGACGTCGCCCGCGTCGAATCGCTGCTGTACAGCACGGAAACGAAACTCGCCCAGGCGCAAGGCCAACGCCAAGTGGCCGAGCAGGCGATCGCCATCCTCGTCAACATGGCGCCGGCCAGTTTCACCATCGAGCCGGTCGGCGACCTACGCATGGCCAATTTCACGATTCCGCAAGCGATCCCATCGACCTTGCTCGAGCGTCGGCCCGACGTTGCCGGGATGGAGCGACGGATGGCCCAGGCGAACCGCGCCATCGGCATCGCCCGCGCCGCGTTTTTCCCCGACGTGCGGTTCACTGCCGACGGAGGATGGCTCGACTCCGGGCTCGATATCGCGAAGCTCACCGGTGCCTTCTGGTCCTATGGGTCGGTCGTGTCGTTGCCCGTTTTCCAAGGCGGGTACCGCCGCGCCCAATTGCAGCAGGCCTGGTCGGCCTATCGTGAGATGGAAGACCGGTACCGGTCGACGGTGCTGAACGCCTTTCGCGAAGCCGAGAACGCGTTGGCCCTGACGAACCGGCTGACCGTCGCGGTCGATCGGCAGGATGCCGCCGTCGGGGCCTGGTACAAAACGCAGGACCTGACCTCGGAGCTCTACGTGGGCGGTCTGGCGTCCAGCCTCGAGCTCATTTACGCGCAGGTCCAAACGCTCATGGCGCGCATCGAGCTCATAACGATCAAGGTCGACCTGCTGAGAGCCTCGGTCGCGCTCCTCCGCGCGCTCGGCGGGGGCTTTCACCGCAACCAATTGCCCGCCGACCAGCAGATCCAGCCCTTCGATACCCTCCAATATGACCATCTCGACAAACCGCCGCCCGCCGGGGGCATCGATGTCAACGCGGGCGATAACTGGGTGAATAACGATCTGACCAAGCCCCCCGTTCCGTGACCGTCCTGCCCCGTTTCGTGTGAGCCGCACGTTCGATCACATCTC
>JAGWTI010000150.1 GCA_028876065.1 Nitrospirota bacterium | reverse complement strand
ACGATCTGCAGCCTTGCGTTCATCGAACCGGTTGTGTTGTTGGAGGAAGCCACCCCGGATCCAGGTGAGTACCATCCCGAGCCGGAATGGTATTTTCTCTTTTTATTTCAACTGCTGCGACTCAAGATTTTTTCCGGCGAGTTCGGTCAGTTCCTGGGCGCCATCGCGATCCCTGGGGCATTTATGGCGCTCCTGGCGGCGTTGCCGTTCATCGACCGGAGCCCGGAGCGGAACATTTTCAAGCGACCGGTGGCTTTGGTCGGCTGGATTCTTGTGATGACGGGAATTTTGATCTTCACAGTGTCCGCGATCATTAATCGAGAGTTTTTGGACTAATTCGTTTTGATCGAATGGCTTCTTGGTTATGACGGAACAGCCAGTCAATATGTCGCCCGTCAAACTGGGCTTGGCCGTGGCATGGCCGGCCCTGTGGACCGGGGTTCCCGTTAAAATCATCGTGGTTCTGCTCTTGTTGGCCGCAGGGCTCCACCCGTGGGAGCCGGTCGGGCTCGCCTTTTTGCTGCTCCTCTCGATTCCCATCGATATGTGGGCTGTCGGCCTGAGCGCCAGGACGATCTTTCTGGAACGGCTTCGCGTGCAGCCATCGGAAGGGCTTGGTCTTGCGCTGTGGTGGAAAGGCATGTTGCTGAACGTCCTGTATTTCCCGCTGGCCTATCTGCTGGAGAGTCAGACCAAGGCGGTGGCGAAAGCCGTTGCCGGACACATCATGGAGATCGAGTTTATCAAGGCGTGGCCTGTGGCCGAACGGATCAGCATTGAATTGACGCTCTGGGGATCCGTTGCGACGGTAATGCTCCTGCTATTGATATTGGGTTGGCTGTTCCTCTTTGGAAAAATCGTCAATCAGCATGCGGCATCCGCGCAGCCTTCGGATGCCTCGTATCAGGCTCTGGTCCGCCAGTGGGATCTCATGCGGGTGCCCTCCGATCAGCCCCTGCTCCTCACCGCATTTACTATAAGCGGGGTCTTGTTGGTGTTCCTGTTGTGGGGGTTCATGCCGGCGACCACGCCGCATCCACATGAACAATATAAGAAGGAAGAAGTGAAGGCTCCGCCGCCCATCAAGCCGGTGGAAGTCTTGCAGAAAAGCGAAAAGCTCCTGACTCAGGCAGAAGGGGCGGTTCAAGCCTTGGAAGAACAGAAAGCCAAAGAAGAGGCGGAGCAAAGCAAGAACAAGGGAAAGGCCCCAGCCAAGGCTGCGGCTCAGGTCAAGGCTGAGTCAGGCAAGCCGGCCAAGCCTGGACCGGCGAAGCCCTGACCCCAGTGTCTGACGAGGAGAATGTCATGATGAACCAGGGCGACCATCCGACTGGCAGCACTGCAGGAGAGCAAGGACGAGGAGCCTGGCTCGCCGGGTTGCTGGTGTTCCTTGCGTTTGGGGCTATGCCGCTGGTGGGCCTTGCGCAGGACGCGCCCGCCGCCTCGGCCACTGCCTACCGTGACATTCCTGGATTGGGCAGCCGGAACATGGTCTGGGTTGTCGCCCAGCTTCATCTGTTGCTGGCCGGTTTCGTGCTCGGCGTGCCGATCTTCGCGTGGTTGTGCGAACTCGTCGGGTGGAAGACCGGCGAAAAGCGTTACGACAAGCTGGCCAAGGAGTTTACCAAGCTGCTGACCTCCTCCTATGCGACCACGGCGCTCTTTGGCGGGATCTTGTTGTTCCTGTTGATCGGCTTCTATCCGAAGCTGATGAACTACCTGGCCGATGTCTTCTTTCCGTCATTCATCGTGTACTGCGTACTATTCTTAGTGGAGACGGCAACCCTCTACCTCTACTGGTACGGCTGGGATGCCATGCAGGACAGCAAGAAGGGGCTTCACCTGTTTTTGGGTTTCCTGCTCAATGTCTTCGCCTTCTTCATCATGATCGTGCCCAATTCGTGGGCGACGTTCCAAGCGAGCCCGGTGGTGATCTCCGAAGGCACGGACCTCCAACGCGCCTGGGCTGCCACGTGGAATCCAACTTGGTGGCCGGTCAACATCCATCGCCTGATCGCGAATGTGGTGCTGGGCGGGTATATCTGCGGCGCCTATGCGGGCATTCGCTACCTCTCGGCCAAGAACGAGGAGGAGCGGGACCACTACGATTGGATGGGCTACGTCGGGAACTTCATCGGGGTGTTCGGCCTCCTGCCCCTGCCTTTTGCCGGTTACTGGTTGATGCGGGAAATCTATCAGTACAATCAGCAGATGGGCATCACTCTGATGGGCGGCTTCCTCTCCTGGCTGTTCATTCTCCAGGCGATGCTGATCGGCGTCCTTTTTCTCGGTTCCAACTATTATTTCTGGCTCGGGATTACGCATCGTATTCCCGGCTCTGAAGTCAAGTACCGCAAGCCGATGATGGCGATGCTGATCATCCTCCTCCTCTGTCTCGGCGTCTGGATGACCCCCCACTCTCTGGTCGCGAGCCTGGAAGAGGCGCGGAAGATGGGCGGCACCCATCACCCCCTGCTGGGTGTCTTCGGTGTGATGTCGGCCAAGATGACGGTGGCCAATCTCATGATCCTGGTCACGTTCATGAGTTTCATCATGTACTGGCGCGCCGGCAAAGAGGAGACCGCCACCTGGGCCAAGGTCGCCAGATCCCTGATGGGCGGGGTGCTCGGGGTGGCTGCAATCGTGGTCATCGTACTTGGGGTCTGGGGCTATTTCGTTCCGGCGATCATCAGGATCAACTACTTCTCGGTCGCTCAGGTGCTGATCGTGTTGTTCGTCATGCTCACCATCACACCGCTGACGGCTCTGCTGCTGCGCAGCGCCAAAACGACCACCGAAATGGTCTGGGGAAAAATGCCGCCGAGAGCCGGCTATGCGCTCGTATTGAATGCCGTGATGGTCATCCTGCTCATGACGCTGATGGGGTATGCCCGCTCTTCCTCGCGGGTCCACTGGCACATCTATGGCGTGATGCGGGATTCATCCCAGTATGCCTATTCGCCGGCGTTGGGTTATGCGGCGGCCTTCATGTCGCTGAACACGTTCCTTTTCTGCATGTTGGTGGCCTTTATCTTCTGGGTGGCGACCATGGGGGACAAGGCCAAGGCGAAGGAAGGCGGAGAGAAGGGACATGGAGCGCAAGGCACGCTGCCGGCGATGGCCGGCGGGTCTCCGGCGCTGGATGAGCGCAAGTAACGTGGGCTGTGGCTTGGCGACAACCCAGAGGTCGAGGCACTGACACCTCACAACTGAGAAGGGCGCTATGAGCGAAGTTGCGCTGTTACAGATCATCGGACTCTGCGTGATCGGCACCGGGGTTTCGATTCTTTTATTTGTCCAGGCCAGGTTTGTTCGCGTCGTCGGGTTTGTGATGATTGTGCTCGGGCTCTTCTCCATGACGGCGTTGGGCGTGCCCCAGATGGCGTCCTTGCCGCCGGCGGAAGAGAAATTCGATGTGGCCAGCATCAAGACCGCGTCGGACATGGCGGCCA
>JAGWTI010000071.1 GCA_028876065.1 Nitrospirota bacterium | reverse complement strand
TGTATAAAAAGTTGCTGCCGTCCCTAGACAGCAGGCGAAATCCTGTTATATAGTGCGCCGTCAAACAGCCGGCTACCACCCGGTGTGGACCACATTCTAACCGAAAGGTGCCCCCAACAATGAACGTTGCAGCCGCCGACGCCACCATCTTACCGTCCGCCACCGAAACCGCCCAGGACTTGGTCGGGGAAGGCAAAGCCTGGGGGCTCTGTACCTCCGTGGATTTGCAGGATTGCAACCCCGACACGATCCGCGACCGCGGTCAGATCGAAGCCTATGTGATCGCCTTGTGCAAGGTCATCGGGATGAAGCGCTTCGGGGAATGCCAGATCGTGAATTTCGGAGAGGGACGGGTGGCGGGTTACTCGATGGTCCAGCTCATCGAAACTTCGCTGATCAGCGGGCACTTCGCCAACGACACCAACCGCGCGTACCTGGATATCTTCAGCTGCAAGGGGTATGACCCCGCCGTGGTCGAAGCCTTCTCGCGGGACTTTTTCGGAGCCAAGTCCAGCACCGCATCGGTGACGCTGCGGCATTGATCAGCAGACGGAGACGGAGCCCGGCCTGGCCGGGCTCTCCCGCATGACGCCGCGCACCACCAAAGAGTTTTTCGATACCCTGGCGCAACGTTTCGATGCGCAGGCGGCTGAAGGCGTCGCCGCCGTCTACCAGTTCGACCTGAGCGGCCCCCAAGGCGGGCAGTTTGTGGTGAGCATTGCGGACGGGGTCTGTCAGGTCCGGGAAGGCTCGCATCCGGACCCCCAGGTGACCCTGGCCCTGCCGGGGGATGACTGTATCGGGATTCTGGAAGGAAAGAAGGATCCGATGCAAGTCGCCATGTCCGGCCGTCTTCACGTCAGCGGCGACCTGACGCTGGCGTTTCAGCTCAAGTCGCTCTTCCCCACTGTCCGCTAGCAAAAGCCCGTGAAGCGTGAAGCGTGAAGCGTGAAGCGTGAAGCGTGAAGCGTGAAGAAAGACGGCGTCCCTGCGAACAACGCTTCACGAGATACGCTTTTTGAGCGACGAGATACGCTTCACGAGATACGAACGACGCCTTCCTGTCTTCCCATCTCCAGATCGGCCTTCCGCGGGAACCGCTGCTCCAGGATCAAATAGAGGGTCGGGATCAGGAACAGGGTCAGCACCGTCGAAAGGCTGAGCCCTCCGATCACCGCGCGGGCCAGCGGCGCGTTGGTCTCGCCGCCGGTGCCCAGGCCGAGGGCCATCGGCAGCAGGCCGAAGACGGTGGCCAGCGAGGTCATGAGGATCGGCCGCAGTCTGGTCCTGGCCGCCAGCACCACCGCCTCGTGCAGGCCTACGCCGCGCCGCCGCAACACGTTCGTGTAATCCACCAACAGCACCCCGTTCGACACCACGATGCCCAGCATCATGATCATCCCCATGAACGACGTGGTGGAGAGGGTCGTGTTGGTGAGGAACAGCATCAGGATGACGCCGGGCAGGCCCATGGGCACTGAAAACATGATGATGAAGGGGTCCAGCAACGACTTGAACTGGGCGGCCATCACCATATACACGAGCAAGAGGGCCAGGATGGTGGCGAAGATCAGGCCCTCGAAAGTTTCACGCTGTTGCTGGATCTGGCCGGCCAGCCGGACGCTGAAGCCCTGGGGCATTTGCAACTCGGCGAACCGGTCTTCCAAATCCGCGGCGATCGCGCCCAGATCCCGGCCCACGGGGTTGGCGGTGATGTGGACGATCCGCTGGAAATACTTGCGCTCGATCTGCACCGGCCCGGCGTTCATGTGGACCTGGGCCACGTTCTTGAGCAGCACCGGCGAGCCGGCCCTGGTCGTGAGGAGGATCTCGTCCAGGTCCGTCAGGCTTTTGCGGTATGGTTCGGCCAGCCAGGCGCTGATGTAGTATTCGTTGCCGGTCTGGGGGTCCGTGAAGATGATCGGATCGGTCTGTCCGTTGCCGTTCAGCGAGAAGAGGACGGCATTGGCCACGTCGGTCTCGCTCACGCCCAGCAATGCGGCCTTTTCCCGGTCCACTTCGATGTCCAGCTCCGGATAGTTCTCTTCCCGGCTGACCTCGATGTCGGCCAGGCCCTGGACCTGGTGCATGGCCGTCTCGACCTGCTTGATCACGCTCCGCGCTTTTTCGAGGTCGTAGCCGTAGATCTCCACGTCCACCGCTTTCTGGGAGCCGAAGCTGGTCACCCGCTTGATGATCCCGCCCGGGTCGAAAAACATGGCCACGCCGGGGAACAGCTTGAGGATCTTCGGGCGCACCTCGTTCATGATCTGGACCTGATTGCGCCGGCGCTTGTCCGGCGAGGTCAGATACACCTGGATCTGCGAGGTATGGGGCCCGGTGTTGCGGTTGAACAGGGACGAGCGGCCTTGCGCGAGCACGCCGGTGCTCGAGACGACCGTCTCCAGTTCGTTCGGCGGGATCGTCTTGCGGATGACCCGCTCGATCTCCGCCACCTGCTGCTCGGTTTTTTCCACCCGCTGCCCCACCGGCGCCCGGACGTTGATGCGGAACTGACTCTCGTCCGTCACCGGGATGAACTCGGTGCCGATGGCCGGCACCAGCGTCAGCGAGGCGGCGAAGATCAGCACGATCACGCCGACCAGCGTTTTTTTATGTCCCAACACCCAGGTGAGCAGCTCCTGGTAACGGGTGTCCAGCGCTTCGTAGCGGGCCTCGCTCCAGCGCATCAGCCGGACCCACCAGGCCGGCATGGCGCGAAGGGCCTCTGGCTCGGGTTTCAGGAACTTGTAGCAGAGGGCCGGCGTGACGGTGCGCGAGATGAAAAAGGAGGTGAACAGCGAGATGGCGATCGTCAGCGTGAGCGGGATGAACAACAGCTTGGCGATGCCCACCACAAAGAGGATGGGGAGAAACACGACCACCGTCGTCACCGTGGAGGCGAAGATCGGCATGGCGACTTCCCGCGCCGCCTCCAACAGCGCTTCCCACTTGGTCGGGACCGACAGGTTGAGCGTGGCGTCCGGCGCCACATCTTTGGCCAGGGCCCGCACTTCGTCCCACCGTTGCTGGCTGGCGTTCAAATGGCGCTGGATGTTCTCCAGTTCCACGATCGAGTCGTCCACCAGCCGGCCGATGCCCAGGGCCAGCCCCCCCAGCGTGAACACGTTCAGCGTCTGGCCGCTGAAGTAGAGGACGATGAACGTGACCATGATCGAGAGCGGAATGGCCACCGAGATGATCAACGTGCTGGCCAGATTGCGCAAAAATATCAGGATCACGGCCGCCGCCAGCAGGGAGCCGTGCAGGGCCTGCTCCATGAGGTTGTTGATGGACTGCCGGATGTACAGGGATTGGTCGAAGGACACGCCGAGCTGCACGCCCGGCGGGATGCCGATCATCTTGGGCAGGGCCTTGCGGAGCGCGTCCACGACTTCCACCGTGTTGGCGGTGGGCTGCTTGTTCACGCGCAGGTAGACCGAACGCTGGCCGTCTGTTCGCACGATGTTGGTCTGGATGTCGGACGAGTCGGTGACCGTGCCGAGGTCGCGCACCCGCACGGGGTTGCCTTGCGGGGTCAACCGCACGATCACGTCGTTGATCGGCTCGACGGTCTTGAACTGGTTGTTGGTGAAGACGTTGTAATCCAGATTGCCGGCCTTGAGGTCGCCGGACGGCAGGATGAGATTCGAGGCCTTGACGGCCTTGACCACGTCCAGGATCGAGAGGCCGCGGGCATGGAGGAGCGCCGGGTCCAGGTTGATGTTGATCTGCCGGATCTTGCCGCCTTCGACCGTGGCCGCCGCGACGTTCGCGATCTGTTCGATCTGGGGGGCGATCGTGTTGTAGGCCAGGTCGTACAAGGCCCGTTCGTCCATGTTGGGGCCGGTCACGGTGACGAGGGCGACGGGGATGTTCGACACGTCGAACTTGACGATGAACGGCTGGAGGATGCCGGGGGGGAGCTGGTTCAGGATCTGGGTGACGCGCTGCATCACCTCCATCTGGCCCACGTTGATGTCGGCGCCCCAGTTGAACCAGATCTGCACCGCGCCGATGCCGTGCTTGGCGAACGACTCCACGTGCTCGACGTTGGACGCCGAGCTCACGGCTTTCTCGATCGGGTAGACGACGCTCTGCTCGACGTCCAGGGGCGGCGCGCCCTTGTAGATCACGCCGACGAAGGCCACCGGCACCTGGATGTTGGGAAAGAGATCGACGGGCAACCGTTCAAGCGAGGTCCAGCCCAGCACGACCATCGCGAGCGACAGCATCAGGATGCCGACGCGGTTTTTGAGAGCCAGGAGTGTCAGCCACATACGTTAGCTGTGAGGAGTGATGGGTGATGGGTGAAAGGTGAAAACGAACGAGGCATGCGTCGGTTCATCACCCCTCGCGCTTCGCCGGTCCGGCCGGTTGATCCGTCGGGGCCGTTTGCGGGGCCGGCTCGGACGACAGGCCGGCACCGGGCGTCGGGTCGAGCGGCCTGGTCTGGACCGTGGTCCCTTCCCCGACCAAGTCTTTTCCCGACACGACCAGCTGCTCGGTGCCGGTGAGGCCCTTGGTGATCTCGATCATATTGCCGGAGCGGACCCCCACTTCGACGGGCACCTGGTGGGTCTTGCCGTCCCGGACCACGTACACGTATTGCGCCTCTTCCAGCTTGGTCAGGGCGTCGATGGGAATCTGGATCGCGTTGGGATGCATGCCCACGAGGATTTCGACGCGCGCGAACATGCCGCCCTTGAGCGCCAGATCCGGGTTCGGCAGGTCCACCTCGACCGTCATGGTCCTGGTGCCGCGGTTCAGCGCCTGGACGATCCGGGTGACCTGCCCCGTGAAGACCCGATTCGGATAAGCCTCGGCCCGGACTTCCGCCTTCTGGCCCATCTTGATCGACGGGACGTCCTTTTCCACCACCTCGATCATCGTGCGGACCGTGCCGATGCTATGCAACGTCAGGATGCCGCGCGCCGTGGTCGAAGTGCTGGCGGTGGAGCCGGTGACGTAGGCGCCCGTGTCGAGCGTGCGCTCCGCGACATAGCCGGCGAAGGGCGCGCGGATGTAGGAGTAGGTCAGGTTCGTCTCGGCCTGCTGCAGCGCCACCTCCATCTGTTTGACCTGCGCGTGCACGGATTCGATCTGGGCCACCGCCATGTCGTAATTGACCTGCGCGTTGTCGAAGTCCTGCTGGGAGACGAACTGGTCCTTGATCAGCCGTTGCATACGGTCCAGGGTCAGCCGGGCGTTGCGGATGTTGGCTTCCTGTCGGAGCACGTCGGCCTTGGCCGAGGCCAGGTTGGCTTTGGCGCGGTTGACGGCATGGATATAGTCCGTGTGGTCGATCTCGACCAGCAACTGGTTGGCCTTGACGTAGTCGCCTTCGTCCACGTGAAACTTGGCGATGTAGCCGTCCACCCGCGAAAAGACGTTGATCTGCTGGTCCGGCTCGATATCGGCCGTAAAGGTGAGGCGCACGTCCAGGTCCTGGCGGAGCGGCGCGCTGGTGCCGACCGTGATGGTCCGGCCCTTGCGCGCGTCGGTCTTGGCTCCGCTGCTGGTCAGCCGAAAGACGACGAGGCCGACCAAGGCCAGCGCCAGGACGGCGGCGATCGTCAGGCCCGGATGGCGGCGAATCTGGTTCATGGCGCGCCTCGCCCGGCGGCCTTGCGGCGGGTGGGGCGGACGGCCCGCAACCCGTCCAGGAACAACGTCACGTACGCGGCCACGCTGTCTTCCGGCCCCCGGTGCGCCGGCACGCCGAAGATTTCGTGCAGCAGCCGATGGTGGGTGATCATGCCGGTAAAGGCCCGCGCGGTGAGCATCGGGTCCACATGCCGGAACGCCCCTTCCTTGGCCCGTTGCGCGATATACCCGGCCAAATAGTCGTAAAACACCCGGTGTTGGGTGCGGAAGAACATGGCCGAGAGTTCGTGCCCCTCCAGCGCGCTGAACAACAGGAGCCGCAAGAGCGTCGGATCGGAGCCTCGCCGGATGCGGTGGCCCGCGATCAATGTGAACACGCGCTCGTCGTCCCGCTTGTGGGCCGCCTCTTCCACGCTGGCCAAGAGTTCGGGGATCGAGACCTTTTCCTTCAGGATCGCGGCATAGAGGGCGCGTTTGGTGGGGAAGTGCTTGAACAGCAGCGCCTCGCTGATCCCGACGGCCTTGGCGATTTCCTTCGTGGTCGTGCCCTTGAACCCGTTGGCGGCGAACAAGGCGGCGGCGGCGGCGATGATGCTCGCCTGGCGTTCCTGGCCCGAAGGGCGGATCGAGGCGGAGGGCTTCTTGCGCGCGGTGGCTGCGATGGCCGGTACGGCTTGCATCGAATACCTAGTGAGTGAGTGGTTACTCACCGAGCATGCTATCACAAGCCGAACGGCGCGGGCAAGCGGATGGCGGAGTGAAAGCGGGCGCGGATGGAGTCTGCGGAATGGAACGAGGGCGCTCAGAACCCTCCCATGACTTCGGCGAATTTCGGCCCCCAGGTCCGGCTCTCGAAAAAGACGACCCCGGTTTCCAGTTTGCCGTCATAGGTCAGGTTGACTTCGGTCTCGGGGCCGCGCCAGTTGTACTGCTGGTTGGCTCCGGTCATGGTCTGCCCCGGGGTCAGATCGAGCGGGCCGTAGAGGGCTTGGAGGTGTTGGAGCATGGCTGCATGCTGCTGGGCTCCCTGGTAGCGCACGGTCACGCGGGCAAATCGCCCATCCACGGTGGAGAACTTCATGGATTGGACCGGGACGTGGCCGAGCAGCAAGGGCTCCTGCTTGAGCTGGTATTCCTTGATCCGGTCTTCCGAGTATGTGAGCGGGAATGCCGGCGCCTCGGACAACGTCGCGCCCCAGGGAATCCCTTCGAACCCTTTGGGATCGGTCGCCATCGTGACGGCCCAGGCGGGAGAAAGGAGCAGCAGGGAGGTGAGCGCGAAGACCGCCAGGCAAGAGGCCGATACGCCGTGGGCGCTGGCCGGCCGGCGGTTAGTAACTGGAGCCGGTGTCTGCCAGCGCATCGTTGAACCGGGGGGAGAGGCTGCGACTCTCGATGAACAGGTAGCCCCGCTCCCTCTTGGCTTCATAGGTCAGGTTGATCTCCGTGTCGGGCCCACGCCAATTATACTGCTGGTTGAGGCCCCGCATCATGGAACCGGGCGACCGGTCGATCGGGCCGAATTGGGACTGGAGGTAGGCCAGGACCGCGTCGTGCGTCTCTTTGCCCTGATACCGGATGGTGACCCGACCGAACTGTCCGTCGATCGTAAACAGCCGGAGCGATTCGACTTTGGTGTCGCCCAGATGGGGGGATTCTTTCTGCACCTCGTAGCCCAGCACTCGGTCCAGGTTCTGCACCAGCGCCAGCTCCGTCTGGTTGGTGAGGGGGGCGCCCCAAGGGATGTTGCGGAACCCTTTGGGATCGTTCAGCAGCGTGCCGGCCTCGGCGAACAGCGGCAGGAACAGCAAAGCCCAAGCTCCGAACAGCAGGACCGCCATGGTCGTCGGGTAACGTACGCTCTGGATGAGACGAAGGGGCATCGGTGTCCATTCCGCCGCGGGCCGCGAAACCATAACATCTTTGAGCGGTGAACTCAATCAACGCGGCGCATCGGTCGGTCGTTCCTTGTGAGTCGCGAGGGGCTTCGTTATAATGCGCCGTTCTTGATGCGGCCGATGCCGACGAACCTGTTATCCCCGGGACGCGATGATCGAGAGCGATACGTTTTGCCAGGCGTTGCAGGACATCGGGTTCGACTTTTTTACGGGCGTTCCGGATGTGCTGCTGGCCGGCATCATCGAGACGTTGATCGAGCGGCGGCTCTACACGCCCGCGGTCCGGGAAGACGAAGCCGTGGCCATGGCGGCCGGCGCCTTTATGGCCGGCAAAGTTCCGGCGGTGCTGATGGCGAATGCCGGCCTGGGGAACAGCCTGAACACGCTGGCGTCGCTGAACTTGCTCTATCGCCAGCCCTGTTTGCTGCTCATCGCCTGGCGGGGCTTCGACGGCAAAGACGCGCCGGAACACCTCGTCATGGGCCGGACGCTGCCGCAGTTGTTGGAGACGGTCCGCATTCCCCACCGGACCCTGTCGGAGCAGACGGCTCCGGACGATGTCCGTTGGATCGCGCAGACGTTCATGAAAGAGCGCATCCCGGTCGCGTTGCTCCTGAAGAGCGGCGTGGTGCGCGGGATTCAACCGTGAACAGGTGATGCGTCATGGGTGATGAGTGAAGGGTAGAGAGGCAGACGCGATGGGGCCAAGGAACTCATCACTCATCACTGATCACCCATCACTGTGGGTCGAAGGATGAGACCCGAAGAGGGCACCATGCAGAGCCGGGCCAGGGCGATCCAGGCCGTGTTGGAACTGGTGAGCGACCAGCCGGTCATCGTCTGCAACGGGTTCCCTTCGCGGGAAGCGTTCAAGGTGAAAGACCGCCCCGAGAATTTCTACATGACCGGCTCCATGGGGATGGCGGCGGCGATCGGCCTGGGGGTGGCGTTGAACAAGCCGCAGAAGAAGGTCGTGGTGCTGGACGGGGATGGGAACGTCCTGATGGGCTTGGGCACGCTGGCGACGGTGGGCGCGCTGAAGCCGAAGAATTTCATCCACGTGGTGTTGGATAACGAAGTGTACGGGAGCGGGGGCAATCAGCCCTCCTACTCGCGGGTCGTGAAACTGGACCAGATCGCCAAGGCGGCCGGCTATGTGAACGTGGAGCGGGTGCGCGAGCGCGAAGACCTGGTCTACGAATTCAAGGACATGCTGGGCAAGGACGGGCCCAGCCTGTTGCTGGTGAAGGTCACCGAGCAGGTGGAGGATGTGCCCTGGGTCCCGCTCCCGCCGGCCCAGATTGCCGAACGATTCCGGAAAGCGATCGCATAGACAGCGCAGAGGTATGAACGCGAAATGATGAATGTAAGAGGGAAGCGTCAGGCCCGGCGTTCATCATTCAGCACTCACCATTCATCGTTTCGTATAGGTGTTTGATGATCCTGTTAAGCCCCGGCCCGGTCAATGTCTCGGCGCGCGTGCGCGCGGCGTTGCAACGTCCCGATCTCTGTCACCGGGAGTCCGAGTTTTCGGACCTCATGCAGGGGATCAGGCAGAAGCTGGTTCGGGCATTCGTGCCCGGGGCGGAGGCGGACTACACGGCGGTGCTCCTCACCGGCTCGGGCAGCGCGGCGGTGGAAGCGGCGCTCCTCTCTTCTCTGCCGTCCGGCAAGCGGGCGCTGGTGATCAACAACGGCGTCTACGGCGAACGCTTGTCGGCTATCTTCGGAGTGCACCGGCTGGGAGTGGCGGAGTTCAAGTTGGATTGGGGGACGAGGCCGGACCCGGAAAAGTTGCGGCTGGCGTTGCGCCAGCATCCGGAAGTGCACGTGGTGGCGATGGTGCATCACGAGACCAGCACCGGCATGCTCAATCCCGTGAAGGAAATGGCCGAGGTGGCCGACAGTCTGAACCGCGTTTTTGTGTTGGACTCGGTCAGCGGCCTGGGCGGGGAAGCGCTCGATGTGGCCGGGCCGCACCTCTACATGGTGGCCGGCTCGTCCCATGATTGCCTGCAAGGGATTCCCGGCGTGTCTTTCGTCCTGGTGCGCAAGGGGTTCATGGAGCGGATGAAGGCCTATCCCAAACGGTCCTGGTATCTGCACCTGCCCTACTACTATGAAGATGCGGAGAAGGGGAGCAGCCCCGTCACTCCCGCCGTGCAGGTCTTTCAAGCCTTCGACGAAGCGCTCAACGAATTGTTGGAGGAGGGGGTGGCCGCCCGCATCCAGCGCTACAAGCATGCCGCGACGCTGATCCGGAACACGATGGGCGGACTGGGGATGAAGCCGGTCCTGCCGGTCGAACACCAATCCAACAGTCTCACCGCCTACTATTTGCCCGAGGGCGTGACCTACCGGGCGCTCCACGACAAGATGAAGGAACAGGGCTATAGCATCTGTCCGGGGCTGGGTCCGTTGGAAGACAAGATCTTCCGTGTGGCCAATATGGGCGCCTTGACCAAGCCACAGATCGAGGGATTTCTTGCGGCTTTCCAGAAGGTCATGCAGACGCTCCCAACCCGATGATGACTGCCTGAGCGGCGCATCCCCAGCCACTCCCCTCGCTCGCCCGTCGCACATTTACAGGACGCCACCGGGTTGCTAGGAGACCGACCGTGATGAGCCTGGCCATGAAAGGTTTCTGGGTGCTGGTCGCGTCGGTCTGCGCGCTGGCGTTCGGCTTCGTGACCGGCCTGTTCCATCCGGACGAGCGGGTGAACGGTCTGTGGCTGGTCGTGGCGGCGGCCTGTTTCTACGTGCTGGGCTTTCGCTTCTACGGCCGGTTTCTGGCGCGCCGCGTCGTCGAGCTCAACGACGAACGGGTGACGCCCGCCCACCGGCTGCAGGACGGCAAGCATTTCTATCCGGCGAACAAGTACGTCCTCTTCGGCCATCACTTTGCGGCCATTGCCGGAGCCGGTCCGCTGTTGGGGCCGGTGTTGGCGGCCCAGTTCGGGTATTTGCCGGGCTTCCTCTGGCTCGTGGTCGGCGCCGTGCTGGCCGGGGCGGTGCAGGATTTCATCATCCTCGTGGCCTCGATGCGGCGCAACGGCCGGTCCCTGCCGGAGATCGCGCAGGACGAAGTCGGGCCGATCACCGGCACGGCGACCGCGGTGGCCGTACTGTTCATCGTCGTCGTGGCGCTGGCCGGGCTCGGCCTCGCCGTGGTCAACGCCTTGTACCGGAATGCCTGGGGCACCTTCACGATCGCCATGACGGTGCCCATCGGCTTGCTCATGGGCTTCTACCTGCAAAAATTCCGTCCGGGCCGCGTCGGCGAAATGACGGCGGCGGGCGTCGCGTTGCTCGTCCTGGCCGTCTGGGGCGGGCGGCTCGTGGCGCAATCCGATGCGGCCGCCTGGTTCCACTTCGAACGCCCGACGTTGGTCTGGCTGCTGGCCGGCTACGGCTTTCTCGCGTCCATCCTGCCGGGCTGGATGCTCCTGGACCCGCGCGGCTACCTGTCCACCTTCATGAAGATCGGCGTCGTCGTGCTCCTGGCGGCCGGCGTGGTCGCGATGGCCCCGATCATCGAAATGCCGCGGGTCACGGCCTTCGTGCACGGCGGCGGGCCGATCATTCCCGGGACGCTGTTCCCGTTTCTCTTCATCACGATCGCTTGCGGCGCCATCTCCGGCTTCCATTCGCTGGTCTCGTCCGGCACGACGCCCAAGATGATCGCGCGGGAGTCCTACTCCATCGTGGGCTACGGCGCCATGTTGATGGAGAGCTTCGTGGGCGTCATGGCGCTGATCGCCGCGTCGGTCCTGGTGCCGGGCGATTATCTGGCGATCAACACGATGCTCTCGCCGGAGGCGCTGGCGGCCATGGGGTTCCCGGTGGCGCGGATCCAGGACCTGTCGCGCCTCGTCGAGGTGGACGTGTCCGGGCGGCCCGGCGGGGCCGTGTCGCTGGCGGTCGGGATGGCCTCGATCTTTTCCGGCCTGCCCGGCATGGCCCATCTGATGGCCTACTGGTACCAGTTCGCCCTGTTGTTCGAGGCGCTGTTCATCCTGACGACGATCGACGCCGGCACCCGCGTCGCCCGGTACCTGGTTCAGGAAATGGGCGGCCGCGTCTATCGGCCCCTGCGCCGGATCTCCTGGTGGCCCGGGGTGCTGGCCAGCAGCGCCTTGGTGGTGGGGGCCTGGGCGTACCTGATCGGAACCGGCAGCATCTCGACGATCTGGCCCATGTTCGGGGCGGCGAACCAACTGCTCGGCACCCTGGCCCTGTGCATCGGGACGACTGTGTTGATCAAAATGCGCAAGGCCCGGTATCTGTGGATCACGGTCGGGCCGATGCTGTTCGTCGGCGCCATCACGTTGACCGGCTGTTATGAACTGGCGGTCTTGTTCCTGCGTAAAGCGGCCGCCGCCGGAGCCGCCGAGCCGGTCTTCCCTCTCTATCTGGACGCGGCGTTGGTGGGGGCGGTGGCGCTGTTGGCGGCGATCGTGCTGGTGGACGGTCTGCGCCAGTGGTACGGGTATCTGGTGGAAGGCAAGCCCTACACGAGCAGCGAAGTGCTGGTGGGGCCGGGCGGACTGCCGCTGGGCGGGGCTTCGCCGGCCCATGGGGACGGGTTGCGGATCACCGTGGATCGGTGTTGTTAAAAAAAAGAGCCGTCAGCTTTCAGCTATCAGCAGTCAGCTCGAAGTCGGTTCGGAGCTGAAGGCTGAAAGCTGACCGCTGATAGCTGAAAGGGGTGTGCTATGGCCGATCAGAATTCGTTCGACGTCGTGTCGCAAGTGAACATGCAGGAAGTGAAGAACGCGGTGGAGCAGGCGACGAAGGAAATCCGCCAGCGCTTCGACTTCAAAGACTCCAAAACCGAGCTCACGCTCAAGGAAAAGGAAAAAGAGCTGGTCGTGGTGTCGGATGATGAATACAAGCTCAACGCGGTGCTGGAAATCCTGAAGGGCAAGTTCGTCAAGCGCAACGTTTCGCTGAAGGCCCTGACCTACGGCGCCGTGGAGCCGGCGTTGGCCGGGACGGTGCGGCAGACGATCACGATCCAAAGCGGGATCGCCGCCGACAAGGCCAAGCAGATCAGCCAGGCGATCCGCGACGGGAAGTTCAAGGCCCAGGCGCAGATTCAGGGGGAGCAGGTGCGGGTCCAGAGCAAGAGCCGGGACGAACTGCAGGCGGTGATCGCGTTCCTCAAACAGAAGGACTTCGGCATTGAGCTGCAATTCATCAACTATCGGTAGGCGTCTGCCTCGGGCATGACGATGCCGATCTGCCTCCGCGCCGTGCTGCCTGCCTGCTGCCTACTGGCGGCGCTGTTCCTCTCCGGCTGCGGGCGGAGCGACGCGATCGTCGTCATCGCGCTCCATCCGGCCAATCCGAACATCCTCTACGTCGCGACCAACGACTACATCTACAAGACGCGCGACGGCGGCGAGACCTGGGAAAACCTCTCCAAGGGCATGAGCCACTCGCGCGTGATCTCGATGGCCATCGACCCGGCCTATCCCGCCACGGTCTACGCCGGCACCAAAGGGGACGCGGTCTTCAAGAGCTACGACGGGGGCCAGCGCTGGGTCTCGCTGCGGGCCGGGCTGGAGGATGTGACGATCACCTCGGTGGTGAACCAGTTCGTGTTCGACCCGGCGGAGCCCACCCACATCTTTGCCGCGACCACGATGGGCGTCTTCGAGACGCAGAACGCGGGCGAGCAGTGGCAGAAGCGGATGGACGGGATGAAGGAAGTGTTGATGGTCGTCACCCTGGCCCTGGACCCGACGAGGCCCCAGATCATGTATGCGGGCACAAGCGGCGGCGTGTACAAAACCATCAACGGCGGCAAAGGGTGGGAGAAGGCCAACAACGGCCTTGTGCCGCCGGAGGTGCTCAAGTCCTCGCGCGCGCTGGGCGTGACCGTGATGCAGGTGGATCCCTTCGCGCCCGACACGATTTATGCCGCCACCCTGAACGGGATCTACCAGTCACGGGATCAGGCTCAGTCCTGGACGCGCATCGCCCAATCGCTCCCGGATCAAATGATCAGCGCCATGTTGCTGGACCGGACCCAAGCCGGGGTGATCTACGTCGCCAGCCGCGAGGGGGTGCATCGGAGCAAGGACCGGGGGGCGACGTGGCAGGCGTTGAATCGAGGGCTGGCCACGCTCAACGTGCGCTCGTTGGCGCAGAGCCAGATTGACCCGAAAGTCTGGTACGTGGGGACGAACGGAAGCGGGATCTATCGGAGCCAAGACGGGGGCGAAACCTGGACGCCCATGCCGCCGGTGAAACCGGAGAAATAGCGGGGAAGCTATCAGTCGTCAGTCCTCAGCCGGCCGTCAGAAGGCGGAGTCAAAGCTGATGGCTGAACGCTGATGGCTGGAGGCTGCGAGTTCAGCGGCTGTTCAAGTCGGAGTCGCCGACCGAGGGGCCGGTGGACGATTCCTTGTTGAGGGTGCTGGTCCCGCCGAGATCGCGACCGATCCGGCTGGACTTGTTTAAACTGGACGTGTCTTCCAGCGCCGAGCCGGTCTGGCTGGCGTTGTTGAGCGGGGAGTCGGCGACGCTCGACGTGCCGGTCCTCGACTCCTTGTCGAGCGAGGAATTGCCGGCATCTGCGCCGACAGCTGCGTCGCGGTTGAAGGTCGAGGTGCCGCTGAGCGCCGGGCCGGTCTGGCTGATGTCGTTCAAACGGGAGTTGCCGACGTCCTTGCCGGTCGGGGCGCGGCTCGGTTGCTTGTCCGGTTGAAACTCGCGCTCGACCGCCGCCCCTTCTTCCTTGAGACGATGCCGTTCGCGCCCGGCCGCTTCATAGTCCATGGTGTTCGCTCGGTCCCGACCCAGATACAGTTCCTCCTTCTTGGCCCTGAGATCGCGCAGCTTGTTCCTGGCCTGGGCCACGGGCAACAGCAGGGCGCCGTGGGACGCAACCAACGAAAACCGCTGGCCGACCAGCGCATCCCCCTGCTTGAGAATCTCCGACGCTTCGTCTTCGAGGTCGTTGAGCTCTTCTTTCTTGGTGAGATCCGTGGCGCAGCAGCTCAGGAACTCCCGATACTTGTGCATGAACGCCGACACCGCCGACTCCAACTGGCCCGGTTTCACGGCGGCGCTGATTTCCGGCTTGACCGGCCGTCTTTCGTCCGGGGGCGTCTGATCCACCAACGGCGCGCAATCGGGGCCGGGCTGGATTTGGATGGTCTCCCCGGTCTTGCCCGGGCAGAGGTACATGGTCGCCTGCGCGCTTCCTTGGATGAACGGAACCAGGCTCGTCCCCGCCACGATGGCGATGAGGAGTAGCAGGCCTTGTCCTCCGGCGCGCTGTATGATGGAAATCGTCTGCGGTCGCATGATTTATTCTGCTCGCCGTTGCCGAACAATGTCAAACCGGAGCGGGGTTTGTGCAGGGCGGACGATCGGCTGATCGGTTGGCGCGGCGCGGTCGGCGATCTTGAAAGCGACCAGGCGATGGGATAGGCTGCGGCCTGTTCGGCAACAGGCAGGCTGTGCTGCAAAGGAGCGAGACGTATGCCGCATGTCTACATCCAGGATGTCGCCGACCACGTCGGGCAGGAAATCACGATCAAGGGCTGGCTGCGTCACCGCCGTTCCAGCGGCAAGATTCACTTCCTGGTCGTGCGCGACGGCACCGGCGATCTGCAGGCGGTCGTCAGCAAAGGGGCCGTCGGGGACGAGTCGTTTGCGGCGGCGACCGCGCTGACGCAAGAATCCTCCGTGATCCTCACCGGCACGCTCAAGGCCGATGCGCGCGCCCAGGGCGGGCACGAACTGGACGTGACGAAGATCGAACCGGTGCAGATCGCGGAACCCTTTCCCATCCAGCCGAAGGAGCATGGGGTGGGCTTTCTCATGGAGCACCGGCACCTGTGGCTCCGGTCCAGCCGGCAACATGCCGTGCTGCGGATCAGGCACGAGATCATCCGCGCCTGCCGCAATTTTTTCGACGACCGCGGCTTCATCCTCGTGGACGCGCCCATCTTCACGCCCAATGCCTGCGAAGGCACGACGACCTTGTTCCAGACGGACTACTTCGACGAGAAGGCCTACCTGACGCAAAGCGGGCAGTTGTACAGCGAGGCCACGGCCGCGGCTTTCGGGAAGGTCTACTGCTTCGGTCCGACGTTCCGCGCCGAGAAGTCCAAGACGCGCCGGCACCTCATGGAATTCTGGATGGTGGAACCGGAGGTGGCCTACGCCGAACTGGCCGATATGATGGAGCTAGCCGAGGCGTTTCTCTCCTACATCGTCGAGCGGGTTCTGGCGACGAGGCGGACCGAGCTGGCCGTGCTGGAGCGGGACGTGGCCAAGCTCGAACGGATCAAGGCGCCGTTCCCGCGCATCACCTACGAAGAAGCGGTGGCGCGGTTGCAGCAAAAGGGGAATCCGATCCAGCACGGGGACGACTTCGGCGGCGACGAGGAAACCTTGCTCTCGAACGAGTTCGACCGGCCCGTGATCGTCCACCGGTATCCGTCGGCCATCAAGGCCTTCTACATGCAGAACGATCCGGCCAGGCCGGAGCTGGCCCTGTGCATGGACGTGCTGGCGCCGGAAGGCTACGGCGAGATCATCGGCGGCGGGCAGCGCATCCACGAACACGACAAGCTGCTCACCCGCATCCGGGAGCACAAGCTGCCGGAAGAAGCGTTCCGCTGGTACCTGGACCTTCGTCGTTACGGATCAGTGCCCCACGCCGGCTTCGGCATGGGCATCGAACGGGCTGTGGCCTGGATCTGCGGCTTGGAGCATGTGAGGGAAACGATTCCGTTTCCCAGGATGCTCTACAAACTCTATCCGTAGCGAGACGCTGAAAAAAGCCTCCAGCTTTGTTCTCGGTCGCTCGTTGGCTGGTCTTTTTGAGCATCCTGTAGGGCTTCTTTTCTGACGCGATATCGTTCGAGCATCCACCAGAACGGCCCGCTAGAATCTTCTATAGCAGGGAAGGGGTCATATCTGGGAGGCGGTAGCCACTAATGGGAGAGCGCGAAAGCTTGCCTTTTTCAACAAGCAATTCGCACAGCTTCCACTCCTTGGTGCCTGCTGGAGGATCAAAGGAGCGATTCTCTCGCATGGCATTGTACAGATAGGCGTGCAGATCCCACATAGCCGTTTCCTCTTGTTCCTTGCTGCGAGTCTTCAGCCAAGTTGCAATGCCAAGCACCCATCCTATCGCTCCGATCACATTGAATAGCAGTTGAGCAATTGTCGCTTCTGTCATGACAATGGTCCTTTTGCCGGCCTACTTAAGGGTGATCTTCGTCGGTAAGAAAGTCTTCGATGTCCGTCTGGGGAGTTATTTTGGTGGGTTCTTTCGTAAGCTTCCCCTCATCTGAGACAGGCCAAAAGGAGAATTTTCTGGCACAATCGTCACCCTAGCCAGGAGGTTCTCATGCGACAGTCGAAGTTCACCGAGACGCAGATCGTGTCCATTCTGAAAGAGGCCGATGCCGGCCGCCCGGTCAACGAGATTTGGCGGCAGCACGGTATTAGCTCGGCGACCTACTACAAGTGGAAGGCCAAGTACGGCGGCTTGGAGGCCTCCGATCTCAAGCGCCTCAAGGAGTTGGAGCACGAGAACAGTCGGCTCAAACGGCTGTACGCGGATCTCTCGCTGGAGAATGCCGCGCTGAAGGACGTGATCGCAAAAAAGCTCTGAGGCCCGCCGAGCGGCGGGAGGTCGCGACACACCTGGTCACGCAGGGCGGCCTTCCGATTCAGCGGGCCTGTCACGCGGTCGGGCTTGGCCGAGCCACGTACTATCGGCCCGTGGTGGACTGGGCGCGACGGGATGCGCCGGTGATCGCCGCCCTGACGACGTTGGTGGCCGCCAAGAGTCGCTGGGGCTTCTGGAAATGCTTTGATGCGCTGCGGTTCACGGGCCACGGCTGGAATCACAAACGGGTGTGGCGCGTGTATTGCCGACTCCACTTGAATCTGCCGCGGCGGACGAAGAAGCGCCTGCCGGCGCGTCCCCGGCAGCCGATGACGGTGCTCCCGCAGCCGAACGCCGTCTGGGCCGTGGACTTCATGAGTGACACGCTGTATGGCGGGCGCCGGTTCCGGACGCTCAATCTGCTGGATGAAGGGGTGCGGGAAGTCTTGGCCATCGAAATCGATACGTCGCTGCCAGCCGAACGAGTCGTCCGCGTGTTGGAGCAAGTCACGGCGTGGCGGGGCCAGCCGCAGGCGATTCGGCTCGATAACGGCCCGGAATTCCTGGCCGATCGGTTTGCCACCTGGTGCCAGGATCGCCAGATCACCCTCCGGTACATCCAGCCCGGCAAGCCAGACCAGAATGCCTTCATCGAACGGTTCAATCGGACATTCCGCCACGAAGTGCTCGATGCCTATGTGTTCGAGTCGTTAGACCAGGTCCGAGAGATCAGTGCGCAGTGGATGCAAGAGTATAACGAAGAGCGGCCCCATGATGCCTTGGCCCGGGTGCCCCCGGCCACGTATCGAGCCCAGCTCACAGCCGGCAGTTCTCCTTTGACACTGTCTCCTTGACGGGGAAGCTTACGCATCCACAGCCTTGGTAATAGCTGATGCCGCATGGATGGCATCTGCTGGTGCAAGGTTATAGTCGCGTGCCAGTTCAACAGCCTTGGTTGCAATGCGTTCGTCTAAGGTAATTTTTCGGATATATTTGTGCTTGAAGAATGCTGTGATCTTGGCGATCTGTTCTGCGGTGAGCTTCGGAAGTTTGACCCCATTAATCTTGGGGCGAATTACCTCAGCGATTGATAGGGTAGACGTGTACAGGAGGATCTTGCCGTTTTTCGCATGAGTCAGAATGTCGACGCAGATAGTTCGCCGTGCACGCTCTTTCTGGTTAATTAAGCAAAGCCAGCAAGTTGTATCCC
>JAGWTI010000070.1 GCA_028876065.1 Nitrospirota bacterium | reverse complement strand
GTAGACGACATGGGCCTGTCGATGGAGCTTCATTGGCGCCCATCATAGCACCAGGGCGAGCAACAGACGGCTCCCAGCTCTCACCCCCACCCTGACAGGTGGGGAACTCCCGCTAAATTAGATTTCGCTGTTTGAGAAGTATGCAAGTACACCATTTTCAAAAGCGTCTAAAACATCCTGGACGGAGAGGGTGCTGAACACAAGACCTTTGCTGGTGATCGAGTGAATGGGACCAGCACCTAGTTCAAGGATAAGCTCTGCTTCGTGCACGAATTTGCTGCGCAGATTGTAGAGGTACTCCGCAAGCTTCTTGATGTTCTCAGTTGGTTTGCCGTCTGTGCTGATTGCTCTGCAGAGCCTTTGCTTCTGTTCTGGAGGAAGTCCGCCAAAGAACGCGACGCATCTTCGAATTGCGCCAAAGGAACCCTTGTACTCGGTGTGCCGCTGGCGTAACTCAGCTTTGCTCTTGATCGGAAAGATGTCTTCCGCATCTTGCGCGCTCAGCCATTCGAAGAAATCTTGATGCTTCTCATCGGAGAGCGACTCGATCAGCGAGAACACTGCAACCAACTTGAAGGAGTTGTCCAGATAGTCAATGTCCCGGTTAACGCCCCGCACGTAAACCTTCCACTTTCCATGCTTGGCAAGGTAACGGTAAGAGCAGCATACGCGAAGGAACTCGTTCTTCTCTTTCGCGGAAGGGATAGCCGCATAGAAGCGTTCGAACGCCTTCCGATCAGGTAACTTCGTACGTAGTACTGCAAACGCGTCCTTCTTGAACGCTTTGGCGTTCCTGAAGTAGCGACCTCCCTCAGTCATGGTGCGTTCCATGTGAAATCTAACAAGAGGTATACTGCTGCCTACCGTGCAGCATATCCCGTGACCCCTCACACCCCAGGGCGACACCTACTTCAAACTCAGACAGTTGTCAACTTTCGCATTGCGCTCTTCCCGGGGATATACAGCGAATCCTGCGGTCTATCCGGCTATCAGCCCGAAGCCCAGACAAGAACGGGGATCGGTCTACAAGCGACCGATCCCCGTTCCACTTTTTATTCTCCTTCGGCTGGAAGGGATGGACAGCCTGTTTCACCGTTGTTTTTAAAAGGGTGTGTTGGGGCGCAAGCCGACTTCACCGGAGGAGCGAAACAGACCGGCGAGACTCTGCCGGGAAGGAAAGCGGAAACTGACTGAGTCCGCGAGGGAATTTCCGAAGGATTCCGCCCGGCAGAGTCCGACGGGTCGCTCCGACGGTGCGGAGGCGAGGCGCCCCAACACACCCGCCCTCCGCCCTTCGTCAGCCGAGTCTTAATCAATCTGGAAAGAGCGTTCGCCCCGGCCATCCTTCGACAGGCTCAGGATGAACGGGCTTAGGGCTTTGGCTGGTTCTTATTGTCGAGCTTATTGTGAAGTTCGATGATCTCGTGTGTGAAGGTTCTTAGATGTGGGTCTGGCAGCGTTGCGGCCTCTGCAACCGGTCTATCTCTTGGTTCGGTCGATCAGCTTCACCCCTTTGTTGATGACGTCCTGACTGCCGAGCAACTGCGGCGTCTGGTCGTTGTTATATTCCCGCCGCGCCACCCGTTCGACTTGCGGCTTCACGTAGGCAAACAGCTCGCCCAACTCGATGACTCCGTCCTTATTTTGATCCGCCTCCCCCTGCAATCCCTTGAGGAAGAAATAGGTCAGGAGTCCGTGGCTCTTCTGGGCGTAGGTGCTGGAGACTTGTTCTCCTGAGCTGGCGGCGAACACCACGGTTTTACCCACGGCAACCAATGAATTTTCGACCGACAGGACCATCGGCCTGGCCCCCTTGGCCAGCACGGATCGTCCGCCTGCTCCCGAAAAGCAAGAGTCCAAGAGCACGACCACTTCTTTGGCGGGGAGTTTGGCCAGGCTCTCATACAGCCGTTTGAGCGGATAGCCCGTGGTTTCGATGTAGGCCGGATCGCCGTCGAACGGCACCAAGTAGGCGTCGCCGGTCTTGGGATTCGGCGCCCCGTGGCCGGAAAAATAAACGAAGACCGAGTCGCCTTGGTCGACCCGATTCCCCAGCCATTTTTCGAAATACTTTTCCAAGTCGGTCCGCGTGGCACGGTCGTTCGACAGAAACGCCACGTTTTCTTCCGGATACCCCAAACTCTTCACCAGATAGTCCCGCATGATTCTGGCGTCATGGTCGGCAAACTCCGCCTTGGGGAGGCCCTGCCGATATTGCTCGATGCCGACGACCACGGCGTAGGCGGGCCGTTTCCTGGGCGGACCGCCGGCCGGCGCCATATCCACGTCGCTGGACGGAACCGGCCGCGGGGCCGATCCTGAGGCTACGTCCGGCCCACCCGATTCCCGTTTGACATAGGCGGCCACGCGCCCGTCGCTCTGCACATCGGCGACCACGGTCCGAACCATGTGGGGCATTTCCTTCTCAACCGCCTCCAGGATCGAATCCCCGACCGCATCCGTCATGCAGGGAGCCGCGATCGGACTCAACAGGAACAACGAAAACGCTTGCAGGATATTGCACGCATGAAACTGCCCACTGGACAGCCAATTGCCGGGCACGCGCTTCGTTTGCGATTCCTTGGCGAGGACGACTCCGCCGCGAAGGTCTTTCAGCGTGAGGTCCAACTTGGTTTCGAAGAGCGGCGTTGACGACATGCCGCCGCTCGCAATCACGTCAACGTTGACCGATGCCAGCAGATCATGATCCTTCGCTTTCGATTTCTCCTCGACCACCGTCACCTGCGCAAACACCGTTTGCAATTCCTGCTGCAGCGCCTTGCCGACGGCCTGATAAAAATCGAAGTCCATGTGAAACAGCGCTAGGCCGGACTGCGCGTCGAACGTCACAGATTTCGCATGGTCGTCCACAAACACGGCAACCTTGTAGGGAAGCTTCTGCCCCACCTCATCGGCCTGTGCACGGTAAAAATCTTCTTTGATCGCGCCCTTATAGGTACAGGCCGATCCAGCCAGAAGGACTAGAACCAACACCGCCAGCGCGCGCAATTTTGCCACGGGTTTACCTTTCATGGGCCGCATGCCTAACACGTTCATCGGGAGTTTTCGAGTTTCTTGCGGAGTTCGATGATCTCGCGCTCGAGCGCTTCGAAGCGGTCGGCGATGGGGTCCGGCAGGTTGATATGGTCCATGGTGGCCTCCGGCATCCGGTCCCCTTCGGTCTTGATGATCCGCCCGGGTACGCCGGTCACCGTGCAGTTGGGCGGCACGGACTTGAGCACGACGGAGTTCGCGCCGATCTTGACGTTGTCGCCGATCTTGATGCCGCCCAGAATCTTGGCCCCGGCTCCGACGACGACGTGGTTGCCGAGCGTCGGATGGCGCTTGCCATGCTCCTTGCCGGTCCCGCCCAAGGTCACGCCCTGAAACAGCGTGACGTAGTCGCCGACCTCGGCCGTTTCGCCGATCACGACCCCCATGCCGTGATCGATAAAGAAACTCTTGCCGATCTTGGCGGACGGGTGGATCTCGATCCCCGTCAACCAGCGGGCCAATTGCGAGATGGCGCGCGGGATGAACGGCACGCCGGCTTCCTTGAGCCGATGCGACAGCCGATAGGCCAGCAAGGCATGGAAACCGGCGTAGGTCAGGATCACTTCCAGCTTGCTGGTGGCCGCCGGATCGCGATCGAAGACCGCCTGCAAGTCTTGTGTGATGGCCTTAAACATCGCGCGACTACGATGCCTTCACCGCTTCGATCATGCACACGGCTTGCGCGGCGATCGCTTCTTCCCGCCCGACGGCATCCAGCCCCTCGCCGCTCTTGACCTTGACGTTCACGGCGGCCCGCTCGATCTTGAGCACGTCCGCCAGACGAACCGCCATCGTCTCCAGATGCGGGCCGAGCCTTGGGGCCTGGGCGACGATCACCGTATCCACGTTCACCACACGATAGCCCTTCTTGGCCAGCAGCCCGTTCACCTCTTCCAGCAGAATCAGGCTGGAGATGTTCTTGTACCGCGGATCGGAGCTGGGGTAATGCTTGCCCAAATCCCCTTCTCCCATGGCCCCCAGCATGGCGTCGCAGACCGCGTGGACCAATGCATCGGCATCCGAATGGCCGACCAGGCCCTGCGTATGGGGGATCTCGATGCCCCCCAGGATCAGCTTCCTCCCTTTGCCCAATGGATGGATATCATACCCAAGTCCGACTCTCATCTGTCCCCCTTACGTCTCATGCTTCATTCCCTACGTCCGCACCGCGCCGCCAGGATCGCCTCGCCGATGGCGAAGTCCTCCGGCCTCGTGATTTTGATGTTCTCCCCGCTGCCCTCCACGATCGCCACCGGATACCCCAGCCGCTCCACCAATTGCGTGTCATCGGTCCCCTGCAGGCCTTCCAACTCCGCCTTTCGATGCGCCTCCTCGAAGAGCGACCGGCGGAACGCCTGCGGTGTTTGGGCCAGCCAGAGGCGCCCCCGATCCACCGTGCTCTCCACGAGGCCGTCCGGGCCGACCTGCTTGACCGTGTCCTTCATCGGGATCGCCACCAGGGCCGCCCCATGCTTGGCCGCCGCTTCAATCACCAGCCGGATCATCTCGCGGGTCACGAACGGCCGCACGGCATCGTGCACCAGCACGAACTCGATTCCGTCGCTCACAGCCTGGAGCCCATGCCGCACGGAGTCCTGGCGTTGCGCACCGCCGGCCACGATTCTGCGGACTTTGGTGAGACGGTGAGGGGTGACGATCTCCCGCAAACAAAACTCGCGGTCCGCCTCGGGGACGGCCAGGATGATCTCGACGATCTCTTCCGCCGACTCCAACGCCCGAAGCGTATGGACCAGCAGGGGGACTCCCCCGAGCGTCAAGAACTGCTTGGGAGTGGCGCTCCCCATGCGGAGCCCCCGTCCGGCGGCAGGGATGAGGGCGGCGGTACGGTTACCCACGCGCGACTTGGAACTCCTCCTTCTCGGTCTCCTCGCGCAAACGCGTGAAAATCATCCGACCGGCGGTCGTCTGCAGCACGCTGGTCACGACCACGTCCACGTTCCGCCCGATGCAGCGTTTGGCGTTGTCCACCACGATCATCGTCCCGTCGTCCAGGTAGGCCACGCCCTGCCCGGCTTCCTTGCCCTCTTTCAACACGAACACCCGGATGGTTTCGCCGGGCAGCACCACCGGCCGGAGCGCGTTGCAGAGTTCGTTGATGTTCAGCACGCGCACACCCTGCAGCTCCGCCACCTTGTTCAGATTGAGGTCGTTCGTGATGACCTTGGCGCCCACCTTCTTGGCCAGGACGACGAGCTTGGAATCCACGTCTTTGACGTTGGGGAAATCGTCGTCGATGATCCGCACGTCGATATCCACCATCTTCTGGATCTTGTTCAGGATGTCCAACCCTCGCCGGCCCCGCGCCCGCTTCAAAGAATCCGACGAGTCGGCAATGTGCTGCAACTCGTGCAGAATAAACTGGGGCACCAGAAAGGTGCCCTCCAGGAAACCGGTCTCGCAGAGATCCGCCACCCGCCCATCGATGATCACGCTGGTATCGAGAATCTTATGATTGCTGGTCACAACGGCGTGTTCAGCATGCTTGGGTTGTCCCGTGATCCGCTCCCGGCCGAACTTCGCTCCCAGCATCAACCCCAGATAGGGCAACCCCAGGAGGAACATGAGCCCGCCGATATGGAAGAGAAACGTCTCCACGTCGAAAATGACGCTGCCGACCCACTCGACCAGGCCTGTCAGGACCAGTCCGATGGCCAACCCGGCTGTCCCTCCCGCAATGATGCCGAAAGAGGTTTGTTGGAGCAGGTATTCCGCCACGAGAATCAAGCCGCCCGTGACTGCACCGATGGCAAACCCGGCTATGAGCACCGGAGCCGTCGGCGCCTCCCCACGCAAGAACAGAGTCATCCCTGCCAGGGCGCTCAGGAGCACGAATGCAATTCGCCGTGCCATCTCATCACCCCCTTTCGGTCCGCCATTGTAGCACCGCTACCCCACCGCTTTCACACCGTCTGCGATCAACTCCCCACACTCCATTCGTTTCGACAGCATTACGGTTTCAACGTGAGGTACGTCGTCATGCCTTGGCGCTTGATGAGCAACAGCACGGCGTCGCTCTTGCCCATTTTAGCCGCCGCCTGCTCGTAGGCCTTGAGCGTCGGCGTCGGTTTCCGGTTCACCTCCAGAATCAAATCGCCCTCTTTGACGCCCGCCTCTTCCGCCGCGCCGCCGGGTCTGACTCGCGCCACCACCACCCCTTTTTCGTTCCCCCCCAGCCCAAACCGGCGAGCCCACTCGCTGCTGAGTTCGCGCACATCCAAATCCGACAGGAGCCCGGACGGCCTGACCCCCTCCCCGCCGTCGTCGCCACCATCGCCGCCAGCCTGTGCCATATTCTTCGGCTGCTCCGCGATCGTGACGTCCAGCGTCCGCTGGTCCTTGTTTCGAACGAACTTGACCGTAGTTTTCTTGCCCACCGGGGTTTGCGCCACGATATTGCGAAGATGCGTGGGGCTCTCCACGGCTTTGCCGTCAAACTCCAGGATCACATCGCCACGCTCCAGCCCCGCCTTCTTGGCCGGGCTCCCGCCCAGGACGTCGCTGACCAGGACCCCCTTGGCTTCCGATAGCCCGAATTGCGACGCCAGTTCCGGCGACAGCTCTTGAATGGACACGCCCAGCCACCCCCGCACGACTTTGCCGGACTTGACCAGTTGGCCCAGGATGGAGCGCGCCATATTGCTGGGCACGGCGAACCCGATGCCCATGTTGCCGCCGCTCTGGCTGAAGATGGCGGTATTGATCCCGACCAGTTCTCCGCGCACGTTCACCAGCGCGCCGCCCGAGTTGCCGGGATTGATCGCGGCATCGGTCTGGATGAAGTCCTCATACTCCGCAATGCCCATACTGGCCCGACCGACCGCGCTGACGATGCCCATGGTCACGGTCTGGGTCAGGCCGAAAGGATTCCCCACCGCCAGCACGAACTCTCCCACCTCCAGCTTGTCCGAATCGGACCAGGGAATGGTATGCAGCCCCTCTGCCTCGACTTGCAGCACCGCCAGATCGGTCTTGGAATCCGTCCCGATCAATTTGGCCTTGAACTCGCGCTTGTCGGACAGGAAGACTTTGATCTCATCGGCCTTGCTGACCACGTGATTGTTCGTGATGATCAGGCCGCTGGCATCCACGATCACGCCCGACCCCAGGCTCCGCTCCTTCCGCTCGCGCGGCGCCTCGAAGCGTTTGAAAAACTCGTCGCCGAAAAACCGACGGAAGAACGGGTCGTCGAAGGGCATGGCCTGCGGCCCCTCGCCGCTCTTGCCGGTTCGCGTGGTAAAAATATTCACCACGGCCGGCTTGACCGCCTTGGCGATCTGGACGAAATTCTGATTGTTGCCGATCGCCGCCGGCGGCACAATGGCCGGGGCCACTGCGGCCGGCGGCGACTCGGGCACCGCATGGCCGAACGGCAGCCAACCCAAGTCGGCCGCCACCACCAGCCCGATCAGCACGCCCAACCCGATCAACAGGGCACCGGCCAGCCAGGGCGAACGCCGCCGAGCCTGCCCCGCCCCCTCGTCCAAACGATCCACGCCCATCCCCCTCACATGCCCATATTGTGTCAACCAGCAGACTGCCCGGCTGTCAGCTTACTGAATCTCTCCCGCGTAGATGCCCATGACCGTCTGAAGGAACTTGAGCGCGTCGGCCCTGGGACGCTGGAAGGAATTGCGTCCGATGATCGAGCCGAACCCGCCTCCGTCGCGAATGGCGCGGGCCTCTTCGAACACATTCTTGTCGTCGCTCTTGGCCCCGCCCGAGAAAATCACGATCCGGCAGCCGTCGAACGAACTCTGCACGACGTGGCGCACCCGCTCGGCGAGGGTCTTGATCGGCACCTGTTCGGCCTCGTACACCTTCTTGGCCGCCGCCTGTTCCAGATGGGCGGTGGGCAACTTGACCTTGATGATGTGCGCGCCCAACTGCGCGGCGATCTGCGCCGCATAGGCCACGACATCCACCGCCGTTTCTCCCTCTTTGCTCAGGGCGGAGCCGCGCGGGTAGGACCAGACCACGACGGCCAGCCCGTTGTCCCTGGCCTCTTCCGACAGCGCCCGCAACTGCTCATACATGGTCTGGCTATGGCTCGATCCCGGATAGATCGTAAATCCGATGGCCGAGCAACCCAACCGCAATGCGTCCTTCACACTGCCGGTCACCGCGGACAGCGGGTCTTTCTCGTCATGCAACACATCGTGGTTGTTCAGTTTGAGGATCAACGGGATGCGGCCGGCGAACTCCGCCGCGCCTGCCTGCAAAAATCCCAGCGGCGCCGCGTAGGCGTTGCAGCCGGCGTCGATGGCCAATTGGAAATGGTAGTGGGGATTGTAGCCGGGCGCGTTGGGTGCAAAGCTCCTGGCCGGCCCATGTTCAAACCCCTGGTCCACCGGCAGGATCACCAGCTTGCCGGTTCCGCCCAGCTTGCCGTGCCCCAACATCCGCGCGAGGTTCGTGCGCGTGCCGGCATTGTCGCTCCCATACCAACCGAGAATTTCTTGAACACGCTTGTTCATGTCTCCTCCTGCCATGTCCTGAACGCCGTATTATGACGTCCGCCGCCCCTGGATAAACCCCTCCGCCATCTCGACATCCTCCCGGCTGCCGATCACCAACGGCACCCGCTGATGCACGGCCTTCGGCCGGATCGAGAGAATCGGCTCCGCCCCCGTGCTGGCCCGGCCGCCCGCTTGTTCCACGACCATCGCCAGCGGATTGGCTTCGTACAACAGGCGCAGCTTGCCCTCCGGCTTGTCCGTCTCGCCGGGATAGAGGTAGATGCCGCCGCCGAGCAAGATCCGGTGGACATCGGCGGCCAGACAGCCGGAATAGCGGCCGCTGTAAGGCCTGCCGCTCGCCTTATCCTGCGCCTTAAGGTAATCGACATACCGCTGCGTACCAAGGGGCCACTTATGATAGTTGCCTTCATTGGCCGCGTACACTTTCCCCTTGGCCGGCATCCGGATATCCTCGTGCGACAGCACATACTCACCGACTCCCGGGTCCAGGGTGAATCCATGGACTCCATGGCCGGCCGTATAGACCAGCATGGTGCTTGACCCGTACATGAGGTAGCCGGCCGCCACCTGTTCGGTGCCGACTCGGACCAATTCGGCATCCGACGGCAACCCGCCCTGGCCTTCGAACCGAAGCACGGAAAAGATGGTGCCCAACGGCATATTGACATCGGTATTGGACGAACCATCCAGGGGGTCGAACAGCAGCATATACTTGCCCCTGGGCCAGTTTTCCTCCAGTTTGACCGGTTTTTCCATCTCCTCGGAGGCCAGGGCGCAGACGAGGCCGCTGTGCTGGAACACCTTGACGAAGGTCTCGTTGGCGATTGCATCCAGCTTCTTGACGGCTTCCCCCTGGACGTTCGTATCGCCGGTATAGCCCAAAATATTGATCAAGCCGGCCCGGCGGAGATCCGAGGCAATCATTTTGCCGGCTAACCCGACCTGGGCCATGAGGGCCGAGAATTCCCCGGTGGCGCCCGGGTGGGCAGCTTGTGTTTGCAGAATATGTCGGGTCAAAGTGATGGGAAACGGTCCCACGGATCACTCCTCTTCTCTGAGTATTATTCAAAAAACGGCACAATAGCAGTGGATTATATAGGTTTTCAACGAAGCGAGCAATGGAAGGGCCAACAAACACGGCTGGACGGACTGGCCTCTTTCAAGGCCATCTTTACGGGAGGCCAGGAACCTGAAACCCCTCGATGAGACTGGCCACCACGGACCCAATCACCACCTTGGCTTTCATCATCACCGGGATACGCCGGCTGTCGTTGGTGAACCAGACCCGGATGTTGCCTTCGTTGAGAAAAATCCCTTGAAACGGCATTACCACCAGCACCCGCACCGCCTCCGCCTGACCCCACTGCCCCTTGATGGTTTCGATCGCCTCGACCCGGATCTCCAACTTATACGTCTTCTTGTCATGGTGGACGTTGAAGGAAGCTGACGAACCGGGCACCAGAGACGGCAATGTCCGGACATAATAGAGGCAAGAAATCGAGTCGAAGGTCCGAGAGGGCATGGGCAGGTGGTCCGTTACCCCGTCTTTGATCGAGGTGATGGTCCCGTGGGCATGGTTGAAGGTGACATCGAAGTCGTTGTTCCGCTTCCCCTCCCGTCTTCGGAACTGCATCCGGTAGGGAAGCAGCTTTTCGGCGTCCACAAGCGACTCCACCCGGTTGTCGACCGGGTAGAATTTGGTGACCAAAGGGCTGGACACTGCCGTGGTACGGAGCCTGAGCGCAGCATGCCCCTCCACCGGCGCCGCGGTGGCCACTTCCAATATGGCCGTTCCGCCGCGAATGTTCAGCCAGGTCAGGGCGTAGGTCAGCCGTTCTCCCTGGGTAAAGGGCCGATCGGTTGCAAGGGATGGAGGGGAGGCCGGTTCAGCACGAACCGACGGGGAAGAGGTCGCCGCACAGCAGAGGACGACCGCTGTCGACAGAACGGCAAGGCGTCGGAAGGCAGCGTGCCGCACCGCTATGCGGCGAGGGTTCGTCTGGCTTGGTCCAGCTCTGATTCGATCAACGCCCGAATCACATTCAGGCGCTGGGCGGAGGAGGCTTCGAAACGCAGGACCAGTGCCGGCTGCGTGTTGGAGGCCCGGATCAAGCCCCAGCCATCCTCGAACATGATCCGGATTCCGTCAATCGTCACGACGTCGCGGATGACCAGCCCGTGTTCGCCTGGAGTTCGGCCGACCTTGGCATAGGCCAGAAGACGTGCCTGGACTCGCGCGACCAGATCGAACTTCACATGGTCGGGACAGTCGACCCGGATCTCCGGCGTAACCGAGGTGATCGGTAAATCCGACAGCAGCGCGGAGAGCGGGGGCCGGCTCTTAGCCAGGATTTCGATCAGCCGACACGAGGCATAGATTGCGTCGTCGTAGCCGAAGTAGCGGTCGGCGAAGAACATATGACCGGACATTTCGCCGGCCAACACCGCAGACTCGGCCTTCATCTTGGCTTTGATCAGCGAATGGCCGGTCTTCCACATGATCGGCCGCCCCCCGCGCCGATGAATGTCATCGTAGAGGCACTGCGAGGCTTTGACCTCCGACAGGATCGTGCTGCCCGGACGCTCCCGCAGAATGTCCCTGGCATAGAGGACCATGAGCCGGTCGCCCCAGAGAATGTGCCCCTGTTCATCCACCGCCCCGATCCGGTCCGCATCTCCGTCATAGCCGATCCCGACATTCGCGCCGGACCTTTTCACCGTGGCGATCAAGTCCTGGAGGTTCTCGACCACCGTCGGATCCGGATGATGGTTCGGGAACCGACCATCCAGGTCGCAATAGAGCCCGGTGACCCGACATCCCAGTTGTTCGAGCGCCTGCTTGGCGACCAACGCGGCGGCTCCGTTCCCGCAGTCGATCACCACGTGCAGGTGCCGCGCATCGACCGACGCGAAACTGGTTTTGAGATACGCGAGATAGTCCTGGAGAAGCGGCTGAAGCGACACAGTCCCCGCACCGCTGGAAAATCGTCCCGCCTCCATCACCTGGCGGAGACGCTGGATAGCCTCCCCATGCAACGCCTCTTTCCCGATACACAATTTGAAACCGTTGTACTCAGCGGCATTGTGGCTGCCGGTGATCATCACGCCGCCATCGACCGGCAATTGGAACAGCGAAAAGTACAGGACCGGGGTGGGGCACACCCCGATATCCAACACATTGAGTCCGCCGGCCATCAGGCCTTGAACCAGCCGATCCCGTAAGACCGGGGAACTGGCTCGCCCGTCGCGTCCGACGCTGATCGTCTTGACTCCCTGGTCACGCGCCATGGTGGCATAGGCCCGCCCGATCCGCTCGGCCACGTCATCGGTCAACTCCTGACCGACGATGCCGCGAATGTCGTATTCGCGAAAAAGCGCCATGGCGAATGATGGAGTGATCAAGCCGACAAATGAGCTACGTATGCACGTGGCCCCTTGTTACTTGCCCTCTCGTCTCCTCCCTTTGACGTTTCTGCCGTAGTCGTCCTGAAACCGTACGATATCGTCTTCGCCGAGATAGAGACCGTTTTGGACTTCGATGATGTGCAATTGCTCCGATCTTGGGTTTTCCAGCCTATGTTGTGTCTCCTTCGGGATCGCCGTGCTCTGCCCCACGGCGAGGTCGAACCGGCGGCGCCCACAGGTCACTCGAGCCACCCCGGCAATCACCACCCAATGTTCGCTCCGTTGATGATGCAACTGCAGTGAAAGACGGCCGCCGGGATTCACCGAGACACGTTTGACCTTGTATCCTTTCCCTTCTTCCAACACTGTATAGGACCCCCAGGGTCGAAAGACCGTTCGGTGCTCCAGATGTTCAGGCGCCCCTTGCTTCTTGAGAATCTCCACCACCGCTTTCACGTCTTGGGAGCGATCTTTGGGACAGACCAGCGTCGCGTCGGGCGTATCCACCACCACCATGCCGGAAAGTCCGATCGTCGCGATGAGTCGGCGATCGGCATAGAGAATCGACTCTCGGCTGCCTAAGTCCACCACATTGCCGCTGACCACATTGCCGGCCTTGTCTCGCACGGCCACTTCCTCAAGACTGCTCCAGTTCCCGACGTCGGACCAGAGAAAATCCACGGGGATCACCGCCGCCCGGTCGGACCGTTCCATCACCCCGTGATCGATCGAGACTGGAGCCAGCTTGCGATACACGCGCGCCAAGCGCTCGATCGAGCCAGATTGGAGCGCCTGCCCGATAGGCTTGAGCGCCGCGCCCAAATCCGGTTGGTGTTGGGCGATCTCCTCCAAAATCGTGGAGGCTTGCCATAGGAACATACCGCTATTCCAATAGTACCGGCCCGACTTCAGGTATCGAACCGCGGTCTTGGCATCCGGCTTTTCAACAAACCGCGCCACAGCATAGCCGGTCAGCCCTCCTTTGCTCCCCAAGCGGACCTTCCGCTGCGGGTGAATATAGCCGTAGCCGGTTTCCGGCCTGATGGGAGGAATGCCAAAGGTGACGAGTCGGCCTTGTGCCGCCAACTGTGCTCCTAAGGCGACAGCAGCCTGAAACCGGCGATCACCCTGCACGACATGGTCTGCCGGCAGCACCAACATGATCGCCCTGGGGTCCCGGCGGACCAGCTCGGCGGCCACCAAGGCAATTGCTGGCGCCGTATTGCGCCCTTCCGGCTCGATCACGAAATTGCCCTGGATCGCATCTTTCCATTCGCCCAACTGGTAACGGATCGAATCGGCCTGTGCCGGCGTGGTGGAAATCAGGACCTGCTCCGGAGGGATACACCGTAACACCCGTCGCATGGTTTGTTGAATCAGCGTTTCGTCACCGATGATCCGGAGCAGTTGCTTGGGATAGAGGTGTCGGCTGAGAGGCCAGAAGCGGGTCCCACTGCCCCCGGCAAGAATCACCGCATACAGATGGGCATTAGATTTCATAGTCACGCAGACTCATCACACGACGTGAGAATCCTCGCCCTTGTTCGCGAGGACATTGGCAGGCAATCACTTCCTCTTCGCCACCGGGCGTGACTGTGCGGCCAGAATCGAGTCGGCCACTTCCCGCACCGCCCCTTCTCCCCCCTTCTTCCGACACACATAATGAACAGCCTTACGAACATCCAACACTGCATCGGCCGGAGCGGCTGAGAATCCAACGGCCTTTAACGTCTCTAGGTCGTTGACGTCATCCCCGATGTACGCCACTTGGCTGAGGTCAAGCCCATGGCGCTCAACAATTTTGCGCAATACCTCAAGCTTGTCATACACTCCCTGATGCAACTCCGGGATCGCGAGCTTCTCAGCCCGTCGAGCCACCAGCTTCGTCTGCTCTTGGGTGATCAATGCCGTGAGGATGCCCGCCCGTTGCAAAAGCTTGATGCCCATTCCGTCACGCGTATTGAATTTCTTCCATTCATCGCCGCTTTCGGAATAGTACATGCCCGCATCGGTCAGGACTCCATCCACATCCGTCGCGAACAGACGGATCGATCGGAGCACTGCGAGTCGGACAGTACGACCCGTTTCCTGCGTACGACTCGTTGGACGTCGAGCTACCGCCAATGTGGGCTCCGCGATGTTACAACGCGAGCGATCTTACCAGAGCGCGCCGAACGAACACAATTTAAGGACGCGCGCGGCCGCGCATTCCGACCTCACCCGATTCGGTCAGGAAGCGCAGATCGGCGTCGACCATTTCTCGCACCAACTCCTTGAACTTCACCTGGCAGGACCATCCGAGTTGTTGTCTGGCCCTTGTGGCATCGCCCAGCAAAATTTCGACTTCCGCCGGCCGCTTCAAGCTGGGATCCAAGACCACATGATCCCGGTAATCCAACCCGAGGTGTGCAAACGCCGCTTCCGCAAACTCGCGAACCGTATGCGTTTCACCCGTGGCAATCACGTAATCTTCCGGCTCGTCCTGCTGCAACATCATCCACATGGCCCGAACGTATTCGCGGGCATGGCCCCAATCTCGTTGAGCATCAAGGTTGCCCAACCTGACTTCCTTCGCCAACCCGAGCTTGATCCGAGCCGCATGGGAGGAAATCTTCCTCGTGACGAATTCAAATCCGCGGCGGGGCGACTCATGATTGTACAGAATCCCGCTTGCAGCCTTGATCCCATAAGCCTCCCGGTAATTGCGGGCCAGATGAAACCCGGCCACCTTCGAGATGCCATAGGCAGACCGAGGATGAAACGGCGTCGCCTCCGTCTGAGGCACCTGCACCACCTTGCCGAACATTTCGCTCGACGCGGCAAAATAAAACCGGCATTGCGGGACGCAGTCGTGCACCGCCGACAGAACATAGTGGGTCCCATTAATGTTCGAGTTCAGCGTGGAAAATTCATCTTCGAAGGAATAGGTCACGAAGCTCTGCGCCGCGAGGTGATAGCACTCATCCGGTTCGACCGCCCGGAATACCCGATAGATACTCGGCAAACTCTCCAAGGAGGCGGCATGAAGTGTGACCCGGTCTTTGATGTGCAAAATCCGCCAGAGTCGATGCTCGGGGTCTTCGATCGCCACGCGACGGACAATCCCATGCACCTCGTAGCCTTTTTCGAGTAGAAACTCGGCCAGGTATGAACCATCCTGACCTGTAATGCCCGTGATTAACGCGCGCTTCATCATCGTCCCTCAGATCTTCCGTTAACAAGCAGCCGCCCGCATCTCCTGCATGAACCGAACCAATGCATCTTCCCAATGTGGCATCGTAATCCCCAATTGGGCCAGGGTCCGATTGGCAAGGACCGTATACGGGGGGCGAACCGCGGCTCTCCGTGCCTCTTCAGTTGTGATGGGACGTACCGCAATTGCCACGCCCATCAACGCGACGATTTTTGAGGCAAACTCATACCACGTACAGCTACCGTCCCCTGTTGCATGGGCTATCCCCCGCAAGTCGATTTTCACGACCTGCGCAATGACAGCGGCTAGATCGCCGGCGTGGGTAGGACACCCACGCTGATCGGCCACTACGCGCAACTCTTTCTGCTCAACCGCCCGTTGCATGATCGTTTTCACAAAATTGTTCCCGTGCAAGCCGTACAGCCATGCGGTCCGAATGATGAGCGTATTGGAACAGCACGCCAATGCGCGACGTTCTCCTTCGAGCTTGGATCGCCCATAGGCATTGAGGGGATTGGTCGGATCCGTTTCCTCGTAGGGCACCTTTTTTTGTCCGTCAAACACATAATCGGTAGAGAGGCAAATCAGACGGGCCCCGATCTTGGAAACAGCTCTTGCCACTCTTTCAGTTCCATCCGCGTTCACAGACATGGCCACATCAGGCTCCTGCTCAGCCTGTTCTACATTTGTATAGGCTGCCGCATGGATCACAACATCCGGACACGCATCCATGACAAACGACTCAACCTCTGGCTTCAGGAGGTCAAAGGTTGGATAGATACCGAGGGTGAGGTCATGGCGGCTCAGCGTCTGCTGTAACTCATGCCCCAGTTGGCCATCCGCCCCGGTAATCAGGATGCGCACGCGGTCCCGCCTTTCAATCGATGCCCGTACATCTGCTCATAGTAGGCTCGGAACTCGCCGGACTTGATCTTCCGCCACCACCCCTGATTATTCCGATACCAGTCCACCGTGGCCCGCAGCCCCTCTTCAAAAGGCACCGTCGGAGCCCATCCCAGGCTGCGCAAGCGGCCGCAGTCCACGGCATAGCGACGGTCATGGCCAGGACGATCCTGGACGAACCGGATCAGGGACGTGGGCTTTCCCAAGTGGGCCAGGATGACCTCCGCCACCGCGATATTCTCGCGCTCGTTACCGCCTCCGATATTGTAGATCGTGCCCGGTTCCCCATGGCGAAAGACATACTCGATGCCCGCACAATGGTCGAACACCGAGAGCCAATCCCGACGATAGCGCCCATCTCCATACATCGGAAGCGGCTGATCATCCAGGGCGTTGGTCACGAACAGCGGAATGAACTTCTCCGGATACTGGTTCGGCCCATAGGTGTTGCTCCCCCGCGTGAGCATCACCGGAAACCGATAGGTCGTCCAGTAACTCCGCGCCAACAAGTCGCCTCCCGCCTTGCTGGCCGAATAGGGACTGCGTGGGTCCAAGGGATCTTCTTCCTTGGAAGACCCGGCCTCCACGCTCCCGTAGACTTCATCGGTGCTGACGTGAAGAAATCGCGCGATCCCCGCCTGTCGCGCTTCGTCAAGCAACACCGCCGTTCCAATCACATCGGTCTTCGCAAACGCCCCTGGCTCGACGATCGATCGGTCTACATGCGTTTCCGCCGCGCAATTGATGACCCCCTCGACCCGATACTCTTTCATGACCTTGGCCACCGCATGGGCGTCGCAGATATCGGCATGGACGAACGTATAGCGCGGGTGTTCAGCCACGTCGGCGAGATTTTCAAGGTTTCCGGAATAGCGGAGAGCGTCCATATTCACGACCGAATCCGCCTCATTGGCCAGCAATCGCCGGACAAGGTGTGACCCGATGAAACCCGCTCCGCCCGTCACCAATATCCGCATTATGAGCTTTCCCCGTTTATGCCCGTAGATCCAACATCCAATTTGTTTGCACCGGTCTTTGCAACCAGCTGATTAGCCAGCAACAACGACTCAATCGTCCCGGCGTCGGTCCACCACCCCTCCAATACATCCCAGGTGAGCTGCCCTGCCTGAATATAGGCATTGTTCACGTCCGTGATCTCCAATTCTCCCCGGCCTGACGGCTTGAGCGTCTTGATGATCTCGAAGACTTGGGAATCGTAAAAATAAATGCCGGTGACGGCGTAGGTCGAACGTGGATTGGCCGGCTTCTCCTCGATCTTGACCACCCGATCCCCTTCCAACACCGGCACGCCGAAACGCTGAGGGTCTTTGACCTCCTTCAACAGGATCTTGGCCCCGACTTTCTGTTTTCGAAAGGCCTGCGCGGCACGCAGCACGTTCCCTTCGATGATGTTGTCACCCAGCACCACGCAAACCGGCTCTCCTTCGGCAAAATGCTCGGCAAGCCGCAGGGCATCCGCGATGCCGCCCTCCCCTTCCTGATAGGTATAGCCCAGGTGCTGCAACCCGAATTCCTTGCCATTCCCCAACAGCCGGAGAAAATCCCCCGCATTATTTCCGCCGGTGACGATGAGAATCTCGTGTATCCCCGCATTCACCAAGGTCTGGATGGGGTAGTAGATCATCGGCCGGTTGTAGACCGGCAGCAGGTGTTTGTTCGTGACCTTTGTCAACGGATACAAGCGGGTCCCCAAGCCCCCTGCCAGCACAATGCCCTTCATCTTCTCTCCTCAGTCACAATTAGAGAATTTTCTTGAAATACTCAATGGTTTTCTCAAGTCCGATTTCCAACTCGATGGTCGGCTCCCAACCTAACAGCATCTTGGCTCGTCGGATATCAGGCCGGCGAACCTTTGGATCATCAACTGGGAGCGGCTTTTGTGCAATGGCACCGTGCGATCCCGTCAGCTTCAGTACCAATGTGGCGATTTCCGCAACGGTCAGCTCACAAGGGTTCCCAATGTTGACGGGATCGTGCACGGTCTCGCGAGTTCGTTCTGTCCGCTGGGCAAGGAATTCCGCGCGATCCGTCCGCTCCGCAACACTCTTGTCCGACTCGATCATGAGCAGAGCGACAATCCCTCGGACCAAGTCATCCACGTAACAGAAGCTGCGCGTTTGCGACCCGTCTCCAAACATGGTCAGAGGCTGGCCTTGCAACGCCTGCACGATAAAGTTGGAGACAACCCGGCCGTCTTTCGGACGCATGCGTGGTCCGAAGGTATTGAAGATTCTCACAATGCGGGTATCAAGACCATGGTACCGGTGATAGGCCATCGTCATGGCTTCGGCAAACCGCTTGGCTTCATCGTAGACGCCCCGAGGGCTGATCGGGTTCACATTGCCCCAATAGCTCTCCGGTTGCGGGTTCACAAGGGGATCGCCGTAGACTTCTGACGTACTGGCCAGCAGGAACC
>JAGWTI010000069.1 GCA_028876065.1 Nitrospirota bacterium | reverse complement strand
AATATGGCCTCGCGCGCCTCAGTCTGCAGGCGGAAATCGCGGCGAACTATTTCACGCTGCGCGGCTACGACGCGCAGGATGCGATCTACACCCAGTCGATCGACCTCTACAAACATTCGCTCGATATCGTCAACACCCAGTTCTTCGGCGGGATCGCGTCGGCGCTCGACGTCGCCCGCGTCGAATCTCTGCTGTACAGCACCGAGACGAAGAAAGCCCAGATTGAGGGCAAACGCCAGGTGATCGAACATGCGATCGCCATTCTCGTCAATACGGTGCCGGCCAGTTTCACCATCGCGCCGGTGGATGAGCTTCGCATGCCGAATTACACGATTCCGCAGACGATCCCCTCCACCTTGCTCGAGCGCCGGCCCGACATCGCCGAGATGGAACGTCAGATGGCGCAGGCGAACCGCGCCATCGGCATCGCCCGCGCCGCCTTTTTCCCCGATGTGAGGTTCCGGGTCGGCGGCGGATTCGAAGACAGCGGCTTCAACCTGGTCAAGCTCGCCGAAAGTTTCTGGTCCTACGGCTCCACCGTGTCGCTGCCGCTCTTCCAGGGCGGGTATCGCCGCGCCCAGTTGCAGCAGTCCTGGTCGGCCTACCGCGAGACGGAAGACCGGTACCGGGCGACGGTGCTCAACGCGTTTCGCGAAGTCGAGAACGAGTTGAGCCTGACGAACCGGCTGACCGTCGCGGCCAATCGGCAGGACGCCACCGTCGGGGCCACGCTGAAAACGCAGGACCTGTCCATGGAGCTCTATCAAGGCGGGCTCATTTCCAGCCTCGATCTGATTTACGCGCAGGTCAACACGCTCACGGCGCGCATCGAGGCCGTGGAGATCAAGGCCGAGCTGCTGAGAGCCACGGCGACCCTCATCCGCTCGCTCGGCGGGGGCTGGAATCGCAAACAATTGCCCGCCGACGGGCAGATCCAGCCCTTCGATACCCTCGAATACGACTTCGACAAACTCAAAAAACCGCCGCCCGCCGGGGGCATCGATGTCAACGCGGGCGATAACTGGGTGAATAACGATCTGACCAAGCCCCCCGTTCCGTGACCGTCCTGCCCCGTTTCGTGTGAGCCGCACGTTCGATCACATCTCGCAGGATGGTTGCTTTGCGTGGGGCGGCTCAGATTCCATCCCTCGCGTGTCAGTCCCGACGCACTTGTGAGGTGCGTGGCGGAGGCATGCCCCGGTGTCTGCTCGCTTCGTTCAGCCTCCGTCAGCTCCGGATCGTTGTTACGCAACCGGCCGCATTTCGTGGAGATCGGGCATGGTGAGCAGGAGTCGCGGGTCGTCATGGTCCCCGACCACGGAAAGCGCCGTCTCCAGGAGAAACCGCTTGCCGCCTTTTCTCAGCCCCTGCAACTGAACGGCGACGGGCGCATGCGACGCGCAGTCCTGCCACAGCTGGGTCACCGCTCGGTGCCAGTCCGCTTCGGCGATCAGCAGCGTGATCGGCTGGCCCAGGACCGTGGCCGCATCGTAGCCGAAGCCCTGCAAGGCGGGGCCGTTGATGGTGTCGATGCGTCCGTCGGGATGCGTGAGGATTATCGGCAGCGGCGCGGCTTGGATCAGCGCCGGCGAGCCTTGTTCGGCCTTCAGCCATTCGTGCAGGGTCCGTTGCAGCAAGGCGGTCCGCTCGGCCACTTGCTCCTTCAGCTTCACGTTCGTCCATTGCAGTTCTCCATGCTGCCGCTTGATGATCTGCTCCATCTCGGCGAAGGCCTTCCACAAAGACTTGACTTCGTCGCGGAGCTCCGGGGCCGCAGCTTTCCCGGGCCGCGATGCGGGCTGTAACCCGGCCGAGCCGGCCAGCAATTGCTTCATCAGTCGGGTCAGGACGGACAAGGGCTTCGTGACGACCCGGTGGACCCCATACCAGATGACGCCGATGAGCAGAAAGCACACCCCCGCCCCCCAGATCAGCAGCATGCCTTCGTCCCGGCGCACTTTGACGAGCCAGGGCTCGATGGGGATTTGGATTTCCATGCCGCCCATCAGATCGTTCAATTGAAAGTCATGCTTGGGACTGCCGGGATGCGCGTTGTGGCAGTCGACGCAGACTTGAGCGGAAGCGAAGTCGCCTTTCATGAACCGCAAGGTCCGTTGTCCGTTGACCACTTCAATCCGGCTGAAGACGCCGTCGCGGTGCTGGGAGAGATAGGCGAAGCTTTCCTGCTGAAACGGATCGCGAATGCCCTGGTTCTTGTTGATGGGCCAGGGGCTCAGGAGGTCCGCGGTGTAATGCTTGTGGCCGCCGCGGGTCGTTTCGGACACTTCCCGGAGAAACGTGACCGGGAGGGGAATCGCGCCGGGAATCTCATGGTACCGATCGGTCACCTCGACGCCGCTTTGTGCGAGGCGCGGCACGATGACCGTGGCGTAGTAGGTCCGGTCCGCCATGATTTGGGTGGCGACCATCTGGGCCTGCTGTGTGACGGACTCTTCCACCCTGGCCATGTCGCGATGCCAGGCAAAGTACCATTCGAGCGCGAGGATGAATCCGGCGATGACCGGGAGGATCAGAATCAGAAGCTTGGTGCCGACGGATCGTTCGCGCACCCATTGGAGACCGGGAAGGGGCATCGGCACTCACCATAAGTCTGCGATCCATCATCGCAGGTTCCGGTGTATTGTCAAGCGAAGCCACGGCGGCCAGCACGGACCCGCGGTGCGCCGCTGAATTGACGCACAGCAGAGGGGTTGTGTATAAGGAATGCACGCGCCGCCCTGTGCGCGGAAGGACTCGAGGAGCCACCGACTATGCAATCGCGAGAGTTTCACGACGGAGCCGAGGACGGGCTCGAAGCCCTGGAGTCGCTCGACCCCGAACGCATCCGATCGTTTTCGGATCTGCTGGTGGCGATGCGGAAAACGGCGTTCGGCGGGCGCCGCCTCGGCGAGGCGTTCGAGGTGCTCTCGGCCATGATCGAGGATCCGGATTGCCACGTCGTGCTGACCCTGTCCGGCGCCATGACCATCGCCAAGATGGGGAAGATCATCAGCGGCATGATCGACCATGGGATGGTGCAGACCGTGGTGTCGACCGGCGCGCTGATCGCCCATGGGTTGACGGAGTCGGTGGGGAAAACCCACTACCGCCACGATCCGGCCATGGCCGACGAGGAGCTGTTTCAGAAAGGCTATAACCGTGTCTATGACACGCTGGAGATGGAGTCCAATCTGAACTACGTCGAGCAGGTGGTGTCGCGGACGCTCAAGCGGGTGTCCCCCGATCAACTGCTCTCCTCCGAGGCGCTGACCCGCGAGTTGGGCAAGACGCTGGTCGAGGAGCACGAGGGGACCGGCATCCTCAAGAGCGCGTACGAGAAGCAGGTGCCGGTGTATATCCCGGCCTTCACCGATTCCGAGATGGGGTTGGACGTGGCGACCTGGGCGATGGGGCGGGCGCTCGATCGGGCCCGCAGCCAAGCCAAGGACGAGTCCGGGGTGCTGCGCGCGCTGCACCAGGTCAACCCCTCGTTCAATCCCTATCTGGACCTGAACAGCTATGCCGATCGGATGCTGTCGGCCAAACGTATGGGCATCCTGACGATCGGGGGCGGGGTGCCCAGGAATTGGGCCCAGCAAGTCGCTCCGTATGTGGAGATCAGCAACGTCCGGTTGGGGCTGAACGTCAAGCCGCCTCGCTTTCAATACGGGGTCCGGATCTGCCCGGAGCCGGACTACTGGGGCGGGCTCAGCGGCTGCACCTACCAGGAAGGGATTTCCTGGGGGAAGTTCGTGCCCCCCGAAGAAGGCGGACGTTTTGCGGAAGTGCTGAGCGATGCGACGGTGGTCTGGCCGCTGTTGATGGTGGGTCTGTTGGAGCGGTTTCGCTCCAAGCCGGCCAAGCGCTGAGCCGGGTCCGGCGGCGCGTATGGCGTGGCTCTGTCCGTCCGACGGTCCGAATGAAGAAGCCCGCACCAGGCCTTGCCCCACCCCCGTATCATACCGACCCTGCACGGCTCATGCGCGAGGTGGAGGTGGAGACCTATCGCGCCGGAGGGCCCGGCGGCCAGCATCGCAACGTCACGGATTCGGCGGTGCGGTTGCTGCATCGACCCTCGGGCGTGCAGGTGGTGGCGAACGAGTCGCGTTCGCAGCATCGCAACCGGGAGGTCGCCTGGGAACGGTTGATCGCCCGGTTGGAGCGATTGAATCGGGTGCCGGCCAAGCGGGTGCCGACGCGGGTATCGAAAGGCGCGGTCGAGCGGCGGCTGGCCGACAAGAAGCGGCGTCAGGCGGCCAAGCAACGGCGCACGGCGCCATCGGATGAACAGTAACCGCGCAGGGCGTGAATCGATGGCGGACAAGCGCAGTCACGGCGGTCTGCGGCCGCGGACCTGGATCTTCGGGGTGGCGCTGTGCCTGGCGGTGCTGACGCAGGGCGTCCGGCCTCCGCTGGCCGGGGCCGAAGGGCTGGATTTTCTGTTGCGCGAAGACGGGCGGCTGCGAGGGAACGTCAAGGCTCCGGTGACGCTGATCGAATACTCCGACTTTACCTGCGGGTTCTGCCACAAGTGGTTTAAGGAAACCTGGCCGCGTATTCAGGCCAAATATGTGGACACCGGCAAGGTCCGTTTTTCCTATCGGGACTATCCACGAGCCTTCCAGGGGCCCGGGCTGGACGGGGCCCTCGCGACCCGTTGCGCCGGCGAGCAGAATCGGTACTGGGCCATGCATGATGAATTGTGGAGCGATCGGCGGCTCGGCGCCGAAGATCTGCAGCGCCATGCCAAGGCTATCAAGCTGGACCTGCCGGCCTTCGCGAAGTGTATGCGCGAAGAGCGTCAGACCGAGGATATTTTTCGGGATCGGGCGGAGGGGACGATCCTGGGATTTCGGGGCACGCCGGGGTTCGTCCTATTCAGGACCGACGCGCCCGACAAGGACCCTCCGATCGTGATTCCCGGCGCCTTTCCGTTCGAGGTCTTCGAAGAGCAGATCGATCGCCTGTTGGGGGAAGGGACCAAAGGAAAGCGGTAACCCGCATGCATCACGCGGGGGCAGTCAATGGGGAGTTGAATTCGCTGTGCGGGGAGCCTATGCTTTCCGGCAGAGTCTCGGTATTCACAGGAGCGAATGGGAAGGGAATCATGGCGCACGAACAAGCATTTTGGCCGGTCGAGTGTGGTGAAGGGGAGCCGGATTTGCTGGTCTGCATGTCCTGCCTGAGCGAAGTCTTCCGGCGCAAGGTGCCGATGCCGGACTGTCCGACCTGCCACGGGGTCTCCACCTATGAAGCCTTTACCGTGGACTCCATTCGGGACTGGGGGACCGAAGAACTCATTGCCAAGGCGGAGGCGGCGCAGCAGGATGTGAGCCTGCCTCCGGTTCAAGCCAGCGACTTCTCCGCCGTCGAATCACCTGAATAACGGGCCGCCTCCGGCCCTGTCCGTGGGCATGCCGTGAGAGGACGATGAGCGCGCGTCCATTCCTGATCGGCCAACAGTGGCGATCGTCACCCGTGACCGCTTCCGTGCGCAATCCCTATACGGGTGGGCCGGTGGCGGACGTCTGTCTGGCCGGGAAGGCAGAGGCCGACGAGGCGATCGGGGCGGCCATGGTGGCGTTCGGCGCCATGCGGCGGCTCTCGTCGCATGCCAGGGCCGGCGCGCTGGACAAGATCGCCGAAGGCCTGGCCGCCCGGCGCGAGGAATTTGCCCGGACCATCACCACGGAAGCCGGCAAACCGATCGCCGATGCGCGGCGGGAGGTGGGGCGGGCGATCCAAACCTTTGCGATCGCGGCGGAAGAAGCGAAGCGCCTGCCCGGCGATGTGTTGCCCCTGGACCTGACCCCCGGCACCGACTCCTATCTCGGACTCACCCGGCGCGTGCCGATCGGCCCGATTCTCGGGATCTGCCCGTTTAACTTCCCGCTCAATCTCGTCGCGCACAAAGTCGCGCCGGCTCTGGCCTGCGGCAATCCGATCGTGGTGAAGCCGGCTCCCCAGACCCCGCTCACGGCCTTGCTGTTGGGCCAGGTCATCGTGGAGGCCGGGCTCCCGCCCGGCGCCTTCAGCGTGATGCCTTGCGACAATGCGGTCGCCGAGCAGATGGCGATGGATCCCCGCGTGAAACTGCTCAGCTTTACCGGCAGCGCGCCTGTGGGCTGGATGCTGAAAGCCAAGTGCGGGACTAAAAAGGTGGTGTTGGAATTGGGGGGCAATGCCGGCGTGATTATTGAGCCGGATGCGGATCTTGAGGTGGCGGCCCACCGTTGCGCGACCGGCGGCTTCGCCTATGCCGGGCAAACGTGTATTTCGGTGCAGCGGATCTTCGTGCACGAGGCGGTGTATGAGCGTTTCGCGCAAACCCTGCTCGCCCGCGTGGCGGCCCTGGCCGTCGGGGACCCGTCGGATGACGCGACCGTGATCGGCCCCTTGATCGACGAGGCGGCGGCCCGCCGGGTGGAAGCCTGGGTGGCCGAAGCGGTGGCGCAAGGCGCGTCCTTGTTGGCGGGGGGAACGAGAACCGGCTCGGTCGTTCAGGCGACAGTCCTGGCCGATGTGGCGCCCGACATGAAGGTCTCCTGCCGGGAAGTGTTCGGACCGGTCGTGACCCTCTCCCGCTACAAACGTTTCGAGGATGCGGTGGAGGCGCTGAACGATTCCGAGTTCGGTCTGCAGGCCGGTGTCTTTACGAGGGATGTGGACCGTATTTTTCGCGCCTACCGAGATCTGGACGTAGGGGCGGTGCTGGCCAATGAAATTCCCACTTTCCGGGCCGACCACATGCCGTACGGCGGGGTGAAAGGCTCCGGGATCGGCCGTGAAGGGGTCCGCTATGCCATCGAGGATATGACCGAGCTGAAGCTGCTGGTGCTCAATCTGAAGGATTCCGGCCCGATCTAAGACCGCCACATCTTCGTTCCCTGCGGCCTTCCGTCCGCCTGAAAAAAACTTGCCCTCCGTATTGCGGAAACGTCGGCAAATTGGTACAACTGCGACCCTGTGTGTTTGGTGAAACGGGCGGACGGGACGTTCACCCGTTCCGTGCCGACAGGGGGACGGCGCGTCGATCCGATCCTCTGTGCCGGTCTCGATGCAGAAGGGGGGCACGATGGTTCCATCGCATATGTTTCTGACGCGGGGCGTGGGGGTCCATAAGGAAAAGCTGGCATCCTTCGAGCTGGCGCTGCGAAGCGCCGGGGTCGCCTACTGCAACCTGGTCACGGTCTCCTCCATTTTTCCCCCGAACTGCAAAATCATCCCGCGCAAGCGCGGCGAGGCCTTGCTCAATCCCGGCGAAATCACCCACTGCGTCATGGCCCGCTCGGAGACCAACGAACGTAACCGGCTGGTCTCCGCCTCCATCGGCCTGGCCATTCCGACGGACCGGCGCACGTACGGCTATCTGTCCGAGCACCATGCCCACGGAGAGACGGATGAAGAGACCGGCGAGTACACCGAAGACTTGGCCGCGCAGATGCTCGCCACCACGTTGGGGATCGAGTTCGACTCGAACCTGGCCTGGAAAGAGCGGGAGCAAGTCTTCAAGATGGGCGGCAAGATCGTCCGGACGCTGAACATCACGCAATCGGCGATCGGCAAGGCCAACCGCTGGACCACCGTCCTGGCCCTGGCGATTTTCATTCCGCTCGAAAATCTTCCCAAGAACATGCGTTCCCGAAGGTAGGCGGCCTATGGGGCTTCCCGCAGGGTGGCTTGGGGTGGACGAGAATTTTCTCGGCCTCGACGAACCCTGGTGTCACCCGGACCGGGCCGGCGTCCGCGTCCTGCCTGCGCCTTACGAACATACCTCCAGCTACATTCTCGGATCGGACCGGGGGCCTTCCGCGATCCTTGCAGCCTCCCAGCAAGTCGAACTCTACGACGAAACGCTCGACCGCGAGCCCTACCGCGAGTGGGGCGGGGTGGCTACCGCCGCTCCGCTGGAATTGGGCGGCAAGGTGGACCGGGACGCGGTGGACGCGATCGAAGCGTTCGTGCAGCCGCACGTCGGAGCAGGCCGTTTTGCGCTGACGCTGACCGGGGAGCATACCGGCGCCCTGGGCGCGATCCGCGCCCATGCCAAGCGGTACCCGGACCTCTGCGTGGTGCAGATCGACGCGCACGGCGACCTGCGCCAGGCCTATCAAGGCAATCCCTTCAGCCATGCCAGCGTCATGGCCCGGGTCGTGGAAGACGGGCTGCCGCTCGTGCAGGTGGGCATCCGCTCGATCTCGCCGGAAGAAATCGCCCTCATCGCCAAGACCAAATCGATCAGCACCTTTTTCGCCGCCAAGATCTTGGATCCCTCAGGCCCCTATGAGGGCCGAGCGGCCCATTGGGTCCCCGAAGTGGTCAAAGCCTGTCGCGGGCCCGTCTATCTGACCTTCGATTGCGACGGGCTCGACGCCTCGCTGGTTCCGGCGCTCGGCACACCGGAGCCGGGAGGGCTCGGCTGGTACGATACGCTGACCTTGGTCACGGCCTTGGCCGACGGCCCGGGCATTATCGGCATGGATGTGAGCGAGATTGCGCCGATCGAGGGGTTTGCCGCACCGCAGTTTGCCGTGGCCCGGTTGATCTACCGTATCCTGGGCCGGATCCGAGCGGGCCGCAGGTAGGCTGCTGCAACCGGCCCCCAAAATTGAGGCGCTGACAAGTCACAGGCGAGCCAGTGGCCAGAAGGGTTCGCTCCGCGATCTTCGGCGGCGACGAAGTTGCGTCCGCACGCCGTGTTCCCTATGCCTCAACGCAAGCTCTACAAGAAGCGCCGGGCTCTCTCCTCCGCGCCCAAGCCGGCCCTGCCTCCCGTCAGCCCCGGCGCGACTCCCTCGGTCGGGCAAGGCCTCATCCGCATCAACAAGTTCTTTACGCAACAGGGGCTCTGCTCCAGGCGCGAAGCGGACCGGCTGATCGAAGAAGGCCGCATCACCATCAATGGGCGGGTGGCCGTGTTGGGGGACCAGGTCAGGCCCGGCGATGCCGTCGCCCGGGACGGCCGGACATTGTCCTGGGGGAACCGGTCGGTCTACATCAAATTTCATAAGCCGGTAGGCATCACTACGACCACCGAGCTGGACGTGTTGGATAACATCATCGCCTATATCGGCCATCCGGCCAGGATTTTTCCCATCGGACGGCTCGACAAAGATTCCTCCGGATTGATTCTGTTGACCAACGACGGCGACATCGTCAACCGGATCCTGCGGGCGGAGCATGGTCACGAGAAAGAGTACCTCGTGCTCGTGGACCGGCCCTTCGACCAAACGTTTTTGGACCGGATGGCGCAGGGGGTCGTGATCCTGGGCAAAGCCACGAAGCCCTGCACGATCTCGCGCCTGGGCCCGCGCAAGTTCCGGATCGTGTTGACCGAGGGACGGAACCGACAAATCCGCCGGATGTGTCAGGCGCTCGGGTATCGTGTCCTGTCGTTGCATCGGGTGCGGATCATGCAGATCACGATCCAGGGCCTCGCCGTCGGGCAGTGGGCGAACCTCACCGAGCATGAACGCGAGCAGCTATTCGCCGCGCTCCGTTCGAAGCCGGAAGGTTAGTTGCGGGAGACGCCCGGGTCCGTCTGCTCCAACGGCAGGGAGAAGGGCGAAGCGGCCTTGGGCTCGGTATGGACAACGGGCTGATCGGGCGGAGTGGGGGGCTGGTCGTGGCGGCGCCCGATCAACAGGTTCAGAAACGCGATCACGAAGCTGCCGATCAAGAGGGAACTGCTCGTGTCCCGGATGGTGCGGGTTCCCTCGTCCCGCATGTCTTTGGCCACGTCCTCCACGGTCTCGAGCAGGCGGTCCAAGGCCAGGCTGACCTGAATCAGCTTGGGGCCGGCGTTGTCGGCCGCCTGCAGCTCGGCCTGGTGCCGAAGCTCCGCCGCTTCTTGAGGGGATTTGGCGACCCAGACTTGCGTCAGGAGGGTGATGGTCCGGCTGGCGGCGGAAAAGTACGCGTCCAAGCTCTCGCGGACCGCCTGGATGTCCTGGGGCTCGCTGCGGCCGCTCCGTGAGACGCGCAGGCTGGCGGCCGCATAGCGGTCCACCGCATGTTGAATGCGGGCATGCCGCTCGGGCAGGGACTTGGTGATCTTCTCGAATTCCTTCTGGGTCGGCGCTTCCAACGCGCGGACGACCGACGTGCGGTATCGGATGACGTCGGCCGAAATGTGCGCGAGGTCCGTGGCGGCCAGCGTGTACTCGGTGTACATGATGCGCAGGTCCTGATCCACCCGGCTGAGCGCCTCGGCGCCCAGGAGGCCGAGGCTGGCGATCGACAGGCTGACCAGGAGTTGGCCCCAGGTCGGGCGCAGCGAGGTCCATGTCAGGCGGCGTGCGAACATCCGTTCTTTCCCGGCGGGTGAAAGTCCCGCCGTCGGGTGTCAGTGTAGCAGATCGTCCCGACGGTGAGAAGCCCGGCCCGGCGCCGCCTCAATCCAACTGCAGCCGCCGGTCCACGTGTGCGCTGAGCGTCGGATCGTTGGACACGAAGATGAGCGACCAGGGCTCTTCCTTGCTGCACAGCCGCCGGAGAATCGTGTCGCGGATCTCGGGCTGCATGCTGTGCAGCGTGCCGTCGAGAATCAAGAGCTGCGGGTGCGTCACGATGGCGCGTGCGACGAGCAGGCGCAGGATCTGGCTGGTCGTAAACCCCCGTCCTTTGGCGCTGACTCTGGTGCGGAGTCCCATCGGCAACGCGTCCACGTCGTCCTCCATCTCGACGAAGCGGAGCGCCCACAGGACGTCGCTGTAGGGAATCGACGGGCGTCCCATCGTGATGTTCTCTTCCAGCGTGCCTTCGAAGAGGGAGAGCTGGGAGTCGAGAATGAGCCCGCGGCAACGGTTCAGCGAGTCCAAATCCAGATCGCGGATGTCCACCCCGTTGTAGCGGATGACGCCGGATGTGGGCAGATAGAGGCCGGCCAAGACCCGCGCCAGGGTGGTCTTGCCGGAGCTGCTCTGCGAGAAAACGGCGATTTTCTCGCCCGGAACGATTTCCATGTTGAAGCCGCTGAAGACCGGGGCCGAGCCGGGGTAGGCGAACGCCAGATCCCGGCAGGTCATCCGGACGCCGTGGATCTGCGGGTCCGGCAGGGGGACGGTCAGCTTGGCGATTTCATGGTCCTTGGGCAACGAAAACAAGTCGTCCAGTTCGGTCAGCGCCGTGAAGAAATAGAACACGGTGCCCATGCGTTTGACGACCCCGTCGAAGCTCACCAGCAGCCCGCTGACGATCGCCTCCGCCGCGACGAACTGTCCGAGCGTCAGTTGGCCGATGGCCAAGAGCCAGCCGGCCGTCGCAATCAATCCGCCGTGCGCCACGGCTTGCCAGCCGAGCGAGCCGAGGTATTGGCGCATCAGGATCGTAAACCGGGTGCCTCTGGCCTCCACATAGGCCTGCACGTGTTCGTCGGTCTTCTGCAGCAGGAGCGGCGCGCTGGCGGTGGACTTGAAATGAGTCAGGTTGCCGGAGATTTCCTGCAGCCAGTTGAACGTCTCGTATTTGGCGTGGGACATGGCGAGCGTGGAGCGGAGCCCGCCTTGGCTGAGGAGCAGGACCACGCCCACGAAGCCGCCGACCAGCAAGACGTTGTACAGCAGGAAGTAGGGGTGGTACATGACCAGGATCGTCATGCCGACGGTGCCGCCGACCACCACGTTGATGATGTCCACGATCATCGCCGAGAGCGCCCGCTGCATCAGGACGGTCTCGAAGAAATAGTTCGTATATTTGGGCGGGAACGTCTCCTCCCGAAAGCGGGGGAACTGCCGAGTCAGCCCGATCGCCACCCGAGCGAACAGGCGCCGCTCGAGAATTTCCACCGCATAAAACTGCAAGGCTTTGAAGGCGCCCACGAACAGGAGGCTGCAGACCAGGATCCCGGCGAGGGTCACGATCATGATCGGCTGGATGGCGAAGGCGAAGGTGTTGACCAGCTCTTGAACGGTCAACGGCACGATGAGGGCAAAGAGCCCGATCGCCAAGGCGTAAGAGGCCAGCAGGCCGAGCACGTCCCGCTCGAGCCGAAAGAAGAGCCCGAGCCGGGCGATCATGCTGCGCAGCAGATCGCCGTGGGCCGGCTGGTTGTCAGGACCATCCGCGTGCATAGGCCGCTCAGGGCGGGCCGAATCGCGCAGCCGCCGGGATGTGGCGGCGCCCGATCAGGCGCGTCTGTTCCCGGTACCGTAAACAAACCTAGGGTAGCAGAGGAAGCAAAAAAAAGCCACAAGACCGGTGCGGAGGGCGGACAGCGGCCCGGTCAGGCGATGGTCACGCGCCGGTCGACGTGTTCGATGAGCAGGGGGTCGTTGGAGACGAAGACGACGGACCAGGGTTCCTCCTTGGAGCAGAGACGGCGCAAGATGGTGTCGCGGGTCTTCGGCGCCATGTTGTGGAGGGTGCCGTCGAAGATCAGGAGTTGCGGTCGCGTCACGATGGCCCGCGCGACCAGGACGCGCAGGATTTGGCTGGAGGTGAAGGCTTTCCCTCGCGCCTGGACGGGCGTGTGCAAGCCCAGCGGCATGGTCTCCACTTCCTCGTCCAACTCGGCGAAGCGGAGCGCCCACTGGACGTCTTCGTATTGAATGCCCTCCCGGCCCATGGTGATGTTCTCTTCCAGCGTGCCTTCGAAGAGGGAGAGGCGCGAGTCCAGCACCAAGCCGCGGCAGCGGTTGATGCTGTCCATGCTCAGGTCGCGCAGGTCCACGTCGTTGTACCGAATCACGCCCGTGGTGGGGGCATGGATGCCGGCCAGGGTCAGCGCCAGCGTGGTTTTCCCCGTGCTGGTGCCGGACAGGATGGCGATTTTTTCGCCCGGTCCCACCTCCAGGTTGACCTGTTCGAAGAGGGGGGGCGCATAGGGATAGGCGAATGACAGGTCTTTGCAGGTCAGGCGCACCCCGTGGGCGGTGGGATCGGGCAGCGTGACCGAGAGTCGGCCCGGGTCCGCGTCCCGGGGGTGGGCAAACAGGACGGCGAGTTCCTGCATGGAGGTGAAGACGTAGATCAAGGCGTACATGCGACGGGCGAGGGTATCCAGGTGGATGAGCAACGCGCCGACGATGACCTCCGCCGCCACGAACTGGCCCAGCGTCAACTGGCCGGCGGCCATCAGCCAGCCGGCGGTGGCGATCAGCCCGCTGTGCCCCAGGGCCTGCCACAGTACGGCCCCTTTGTATTGCCGACCGGTGAGGATGTCCGAGCGCGTCTTGCGGGCCATGACGTAGGCCCGCACCGCCTCGTCCGTCTTTTTCAACAGGAGCGGCGTGCTGGCGGTGGATTTGAAGTGCAGTTGATTGTGGGCCACGTCCTGCAGCCAGTTCAGGGTCTGGTAGTGCAGGTCCGACACTTTCATCGTGATCAACAGGCCGCCGCGGCCGAACGTGGTGATGATGAAGGCGAAGCCGCCGATCAAGATCATGTTGTACAGCAGGAAATAGGGATGGTACATGACCAGAATCGTCATGCCGATGCAGCCCCCGATCGCGACGTTGATGAGGTCCGTCAGCATGGCGACCAGGGCCCGCGGCAGCAGCTCCGCTTCCGCAAAGCGGTTGGCATGGTGCGGGAAAAAACTGTCTTCGCGGAACTTGGGCAGTTGTTCGGTCAGGGCCAGCGCGATGCGGGTGTACAGGCGCTGGACCAGGATCTCGACCGCGCGGGCTTGCAACACGCGGAGCGCGCCGATGAAGATGAGCGTGGCCGCCATGATGCCGGCGAGGGTCACGATCATGATCGGCTGGATGGCGAAGGCGAACGTGTTGGTCATCTCCTGGACGGTCAGCGGAACAATCAGCGCGAACAGCCCGATGCCCAAGGCGTAGGCTACGATGATGCCCAGGATCTTCCGCTCGAGCCTCAGAAACAATCCGAAGCGGGCGAGCGTGGCTGCCAGCAAGCCGCTCTGATCGGTCGGGACGTCCTGTCCGGGAACGCTCATGCCGGGGCTCCTCGGTCCTCCCTTACTTGGTGAAGGTGTGCTGCGGCTGATAGCTGACGGGAATGGCCGAGGCGGGCGCCTTCGCCCAGGCCCCGATGGCCCATTGGTACATCGCCAGCGCCTTCTGGTAGTCGGCCTGCGCCCTGATCCACTGGGCTTCCGAGTCCACCGAGTTCCGTTCGCGCAGATTCACGAACAGCACGCTCGTGGCGCCCAGGCTGAACCGGAACCGCTCGCCTTCTTCCAGCGTCCGGGCCATGAGGAGCGATTGCTGGGCCGCGGCGATCCGTTCCTTGGCCCGCTCCATCGCCGACAGGGCGTTATCCACATCCACCGCCACCTGCTGCTGGCGGAACAGCTGGACCAGCACGAGCCGGTCCGCTTTTCCCTGGGCTTCGAGCACCTCGCCTTTGCCGCGGCGCTGCATGATGGGTATCCGCAGTTCCAGGCCGAACCTATAGCCGAGACCCAGCACGAATTTTTCCGGGGTGCGGGACGGCGAGGCCTCCGCATCCAGGCTCGGCAGGAGGTTGTTCTTCGCCAGTTCCAGATCGATGTTGTTCAACTGGGCTTCGATCGAAATCGCCCGGATCTCGGGCCGCACCGACTTGGCGTTGGTCTTGTCGGCCAGCACCGTATCGGCCGACGGGAGGCTGGTGGCTCTGGGGAAATCGGCCACCCGTTCTCCGCCGGGGACGATCGGGGTATCCCGCTCCCAGAGGAACATGGAGAACTTGTACTGCTCCTGTTCGACCAATCGGGTGGCGGCGATGAGCATCTCGCGCCGGCGCTGGACTTCCTGGTTGGCCTCGACCACGTCCAACGGCGCCACCGCTCCCGCTTTGGCGCGTCCCTCCACCTGCTTGTACCGGTCTTCCGCGACCTTCAGCGCGCGTTTGTGGATATCGGCGAATTTCCAGGCGGCGATCCAGTCCCAGTATTGGCTGGCTCCCGCCAGGAACAGGTCCTGCCGGGTCTGCGCAATCTGAACGTCCGCCCGCGGGTCCGCGAGCCCCGACCGCTGGAGCTCGGCATTCTCCGGATTCACCATGAGCCCGCGGAGCAAGGGCATGGACGCTCCCACAAGGAGCTGCCCCTTGTTGTTGTCGAATCCGAGATCCGGAATCCTCGCCGTGCCGATCACCTTCCGGTAGCCGGCCATGCCCTTGAGACCGGAGGGATCTTTAAAATCCAGAAAGGTGTCGTTGAACCCGGCGGTCTGAAGAGATTTCGACGGATCGCTGGACGAAATGAACCGTTCGATCTCGGAGTCGTTCACGACATTGGGCTCGAATGCGCCGAGGGCTTTCAGCATGCGGCCCCTGGCCATGACCTTTTCGGTCCCCGCGCCTTTCAGCAGCGGGTGGGACCGATCCACCCAGGCCAGCACTTCGTCGAGCGAGAGCGGAATCGGCGGCAGCGACTTGGCCTTCTCGTCCGCGGCGGCAGCCGCCGCGAATGCCGGGCTGTCGAGCCACAAGGCGGCGCAGAGCCACGCCGCCAGCAGGATGAGGGTACGGTAACGAGTCATGGCAGGTCTCCTTTCTTTACACGAGAGGATCGAGACGATGATGACCGAAGACAAAAGAATTGGACGCGGCTGGAGCCGTCGTGGGAGGCGGGTCGGGAGGAAACCGACCGGAACCGTGGGAGGCGGAGCCTACTTGGCACCTCGACCGGCTTTGGGCAAGAGCGTGTCGAGCAGGGTCGGCGGGCCCTCCTGATAGTCGGGCGGGAAGAGATTGAACCGCCGCCACAGCTCATACCACAGCGGCACCCGATTCAGAATCACCCAGCCCATCACCTTGGTGCCTTGGCGCACGTGGGCTTGCTCCGGCCAGGGCCGCTCGTCCGGGTCCGGCACGACCCAGAAGCGGAAGTTGCCCTTGCCGTTGTCCACCTGGTCCACGACTTTGATGATGCCGCCGTAGGTGCCGGCCATGAGTTCGGGCCAGGCGGGCAGGGGGATGGCCGGGATGCCGTAGAAGAGCAGGCGGACTTTGCGCCCGGCGTTCAACAGCGGCGCGTCGAGCCCGTCCGCCAGCATCTCGCAAGCTTTGTCGGCGCTGGTGGGGGAGATTTGCACGAGCCGGTCGCCGACCTTCACGGTCTCGCCGGGGCCGACCTCCGCCATGCGGACGACGGTGCCGTCGATCGGAGCCAGCACGCGGCTGGCGATGCGCCGTTGCGTGGCGTTGGAGAGGCGCAGTCCCACGGCGGCCAGTTGGTCGGCGGCCCGCGCCGCTTCCGCCAGGGCGCCGGCCCGCTGGGCTTCGGCGTCCATGAGGCGTTGCAGGACCTCGGCGCTGATCTGATCGCGGCCGAAGCTCAGCGCCCGCATCCCCTGTTTGGCTTCCTTCAGCGTGGCCTCCGACCCCTGCAGATCGGCCTTGCTGGCGATGGCGCCTTGAATGGCCAATTCCAATTCGCGTTGCGACACGAGCCCCTGGGTCGCCAGTTCCTTGTGCCGGTTGACGTTGAGTTCGGCCGTGTCCACGGCGATCTTGGCGGACACGACGCGCTGCTCGGCGGCCCGGACCTTGTTCTCGGCTTCCAAGACGCGGGCTTCGGCCGAAGGCACCGCCGCCCGGACCAGGTTCTGCATTTCCTTGATCCGGTCGGTCAACTGGTCGGCTCGCTCCAGGGCCGCTTTTCGGTTCTGTGCCAAAGCTTCTTTCTGTTGTTCCAGCAGCGACAGCAGGTCGGGGGCCATGAAATTCGGGTCCACGTCGCGCAGTTCCACGATCAGGTCCCCCTGCTTGACCCGGCTGCCTTCGAAGACGTGCCACTTGTTGACCTGCGCCGCAATCTGCGCCTCGATGTCTTGCGGCCGTTCGTAGGGCGAATAGGCGGAGAGCTGGCCGGTCACGGTGACGGTCTGGGTCCAGGGGACGAAGGCGATGACCAGGGTAAAGAGCAAAATGAGCTTGATCGCCAGCCTGGCGTTGAACTTCAGCCGTTCGGGGATCTGGACGGCTTCCCAGGACTGGAGTTTGGCGGAGGTGGCGAGGTCGTCGACCTGGATGTCTTCCAGGCCCGTCGGATGGGCGACGAGGGCTTGCATCCGGCCCTTCAAGCTGGATTTCAGATCGGGCATCGGCACGCCTCGCGATGAGATGCCCAGCATCATAGTGGATTTCCTAAAACGGGTCAAATATCCCACAGGTTGACCGGTTTCCGATGAAGCTTGACCCCTGGAAAAGACAAGGTTAAGGTTGAGCCCCACATGCGCAGGTGCGGGGGAGCGGCGCAGGCCGCAGATCGAAAAGGGGGGCGGGATGGCCAAGCGGCGTCAACGGCAACGAGGGAGCGCGGGTCCGCTGGTGGGCGTGGTCGGCGGCAGCAAGACCGACTTCCCGGTGCTCGAGAAAGCGGTCGAGGTGCTGACCCATCTGGGCATTCCGAACGAGCTGCGCGTCGTGTCGGCCCACCGGACGCCGGATCGCCTCTTCGCCTATGCGGAAAGCGCGCCGGGCCGTGGCATCGAAGTCATCGTGGCCGGCGCCGGCGGCGCGGCGCACCTGCCGGGCATGCTGGCGGCCAAGACCCATTTGCCGGTGATCGGCGTGCCCATGCCGACCGAAAACCTCCGGGGACTCGACTCGCTCCTGTCCATCGTGCAGATGCCGCGCGGCATTCCGGTCGCCACGGTGGCCATCGGCGGGGCGGAGAACGCCGGGCTGCTGGCCGCGCAGATCCTGGCCGGGCGGTACAAGACCGTCCGGGAGCGGCTGATCCGATTCCGCGCCGAACAGACCCAGGCGGCCATCGCCTCGTCTCCCGAAAATCAGCGTAACCCCCACAAGACCCACAGCCGGCACTAGCGAGAGGTGATGCGGCGCAATGATGACGCCAACCGTGCCAATGGCCATTGAGCCTGGCTCCATGGTGGGGGTTTTGGGCGGCGGACAACTGGGCGCCATGTTCGCCGTGGCCGCCAGACGTCTGGGCTATCGGGTGGCGGTCTGGGATCAAGATGCGGATGCGCCGGCGCTGAAGATTGCGGATCTTCCGGTCAGCGCCCCCTTTACAGACCCGGAGGCCTTGGCTCGGTTTGCCGGTTCGATCTGCGCCGTCACCTACGAATGGGAGAACATTCCCATTGCGCTGAGCGAGGCGTTGGAGCAACGGCTGCCCGTCAGGCCGGCCAGCGATATCCTGCGCATCCTGCAACATCGGGTGGAGCAGAAACAGTTTCTCGCAAGCCACAACATACCGGTTGCCCCGTTCAGACCGATTGCCGCGCCGGGCGACCTGCCCGCCGCTGCGGAATCCATCGGGTTTCCCTGCCTCTGTAAGACGGCTACGCATGGGTATGACGGGAAGGGCCAATGGCGGCTCGCCGGCGCGCAGGACCTGGCGTCGGTTCAAGAGCAGCTCAGCCGGCAAGCCCACAGCCCCTGGGTGCTGGAACAGTTTGTAGGTTTCGAGAAGGAACTGTCGGTGCTGGTCGTGCGCGGCACGGACGGGGATCGCCGGGTTTATCCCACGGTCGAAAACGTCCATGAAGCCGGCATTCTGCGGACCACCAGGGTGCCGGCCGAGATCAGCCCGAGACTGGCGCAGCGAGCCGGAGACTTGGCTGCGTCGGTC
>JAGWTI010000068.1 GCA_028876065.1 Nitrospirota bacterium | reverse complement strand
CGCAACTCGCTGGTTTGGGACTCCGAACCGAATGCCGCGCTCAAAAAGTGGGGCATGCGCAAGGTCAACCATATAGCCCGCGAATGGTCTGAAAAACGCAGGCAAGACAACGAACATCGGCTTGCTCAGAATCCGATCTACAAAAAGTTCAAGGAGGAGTCCGATCAGTTTGACGACAAGACGGTGAAACGCGTTGCCGACAGACTCATCAAACAGGTCATTGCCGACAATCCTGTGGGAAGCGATGAAGCACAAGAAAAAGCGGTTCAGATGTGCCTGGACTTCATGCAGTTCAATGCTTTTACCGAACTTGCGAAAGAAGTCAGCCAAGCAGAAGTCAAAGACGTTGGACGGCTGCTCGATCTATTTCGCGAATGGGAGGTGGTCGAAGCCAAAGAAATGATGCGGGTAACCGAAGGACGAATCAAGACCATTGAAAAGCTAGAGGAGCTTATCCGCACCAACGCACTCGAAGTACCAACTCTGCACAAGTTTTTGAAAGAATTCCCATGGGTGCTCGACCCGCGCTGGACACTGGTGGCTGACGAGCAATCATTTAGTAAACTGCTGAGAGAAGAATTCCCTGAGGAGGCAGACACTGAGGAGAACCGGCGAATTGATTTCTTGTGTGTTCGGGAAAGCACCAGTCTCATTGTTGTGGAGATAAAGCGCCCTAAGTCGCGCGCTTCAATGAAAGAGCTCTTGCAGATCGAGAACTATGTAAACTTCATGCGAAACCACGTCAAAAAGACTACCGATCCCGCATTCAAGTTTCGAGAGGTCGTCGGATTCTTGCTTTGTGGGAATCTGGTGGACACCTGGGAGGTCAATGGGAAAAGAGAAAACTTGGAAGCCGCCGGCATATATGTCCGAAAGTACAGCGATTTACTCCGCTTGGTAGAGGCCAACCACAAAGAGTTTCTTGCCCGTTATGCTGCCCTCCGCAAAGCGAAGCGACAACGGAGTGAACCAACCGTCTGATCCCCTCGACAATCACCTCAAGTGGCTGACGTCTTTACAAAAGCAAAGCGTTCTCAAATTATGTCGCGCGTGCGCGGGCACGGCAACAAGGCCACTGAGCTGGCGATGGCAACGTTGTTCCGTCAATACCGCTTTATTGGATGGCGTCGCCACGTCCATCTTTTCGGCAATCCAGATTTCGTATTTACCAAACATCGTGTTGCGATCTTCGTAGATGGTTGTTTCTGGCACAGTTGTCCTATGCATGGTAGCAATCCGAGTAGCAATCGCCTCTTCTGGCACAGAAAACTTGAAAAGAACAAAATGCGCGACCATCTGGTGAACCGCACGTTGCGGGCAAAGGGCTGGCGAGTTCTTCGTATTTGGCAGCATGAGCTCCGAGAGACAACACATGTAGCACGGCGAGTTTCAAGGGCACTGTCGCGCGGTTCCGATTTAGAAAATACCTCTGTCGCAAAATTGTAGGGGCTTGGGAGTCAGAGTGATCGGGAGTTTTTTCTGCCATCAGCGTTCGATAGCCACGGGCTACCGATCATGGGCAAACTCCTTGTGGGAAATATGATATGGTCGCGTGGCTTGGCATGGAGAGACTTTCAGCTAAGGAGGACCGGGCATGAGGCGATCGTTCAACCGGCGACTTGTCGTCAGTTTAATTCCGATTTTTGCACTTGCGGCGGCGGGCTGCGGCAGCACTCAGGAGAGGACGGCCATGACCAACACCAACGACCTCGGATCGGTGTTCGACGCCCACGTGAAGCATGAGTTCGTGGAGCATGACCTGGATGCGACGATGCGGACGATGACGGCCCAGCCGGATTTGCTGCACCTCCCCACCCTGGCCGGGGGCAGAGGCGCCGATCAGGTGCGCGGCTTCTACGGCACCTACTTCGTGGGCAAGTGGCCGGCCGACACGAAGGTGGAGCAGGTGTCGCGGACGGTAGGCCACGAGCAAGTGGTGGACGAACTGCTCGTGAGCTTCACCCACGATATCCGGCTCGATTTCATGCTGCCCGGCGTCCCGCCGACCGGCAAGCATGTGGAGATGCCCGTCGTGGTGGTCATGAAATTTTCCGGCGGCAAGATCGCCTATGAACACATCTACTGGGACCAGGCGTCGCTGCTCGTGCAGGTCGGCCTGCTGGATCCCAAGCTCCTGCCGAGCATCGGCGTGGAACAAGCCAAGGCGCTGCGCGATCCATCCTTTCCGTTGAACCCGTTCCTGAAGCTTCCCAAGCCTTGAGGACAGTGGGAGAGGGGCGTTAAAGGAGTCGGGAGACTTTTCTCCCGCCGGTTATGGAAGCCTTCTGGCCGGCACGTAAAGCCGGCCATCACAGCTCTTCGGGCTGCTCGATCGGTCCCGCCCACTGCCCCTTCGCCAGCTTCACTTCCTGAAACCCTCCGTCGGGCCATTGGAAGCAGCCGGACGAATCCACTTCGACGATGAAGGGTTCCATGTCGCCCGCTTCGCCTCGGTACCAGTACCAGCCGGCCCCTGTTGGTTTTTCCTCGGTCCATCGCAATCCGGCCATCCTCAATTCCTTCCTTGCTCTCGTTGTCACACCTGACGATCCGGGGCTTCCGCTGCTTCGACCAGTTCCTTGAACGTCGCCAGAAAGGTTTTCCCGGTGGGTTTTCCAAAGCGTTGAATGAACCACATCAGCGCCCGGAATACCAGAGGGATGCCGGAGCGGTCCAGTTCGATAGTCTGGACCAACCTCGTGCCGCCGGGGATCGGCGTCAGGTCGTAAACTTCCCGCGCGAAGGCCCCCTTGGGCATCCTGCCGCCCGAGAGGCGCACAGCCAGCCTGACCGGCGGCTGGAACTCTTCGATCTCCGCGTCCATCTCGTTCGCTTTGCCCCGGAGGACGTAGGTGGCGCGATAGCGGAAGCCCTTGGCCGGCGTTCCCCAGGTGATGGGTCCCACCCGCTGCACGTTCGGATTCCAGGCCGGCAGATTGTTGGGATCTTCGAGGACCAGCCAGATCTTTTCCGGCGAACAACCGATGTCCACTTGGTCCCGCAGGTTCATAATCCCGCCTTTCGGCTTGCGTCGGCTACGGAATGTCGAACAGGCGCTGAATCTCCGGCGCGCCATATTCGGCCCGGCCGGTGAGGACGGTGAGATTGGGCAGGACCTGCGCCGTGCCGGCTCCGTGACTGTGGCCGCAGAGGACGGTGAGCTGCCGGTCCACCCGCTTGCCCATCACATCGAGCAGCACGTCCCCCACGGCCTTGCAGGTGAAGAACGGCGCCCAGTTGTCGTCGGCCGTCTTGCCTTCGTGCCAGCAGGCTTCGACGAAGGGCGGCACGTGAGTGAGCAGGATCACGCGCTCGTGCGCGTCCAGCGCCAGAGGGAGCACGGACCGCAGATACTCCGCCGCCTCATCCCCCAGTCGTTTCAGCCGCGTACGCAGCTCACCCCGATCCAGGCCGCTCAGCTCGCGGATCAACCGATGGTCGTTGAGCCGGACCGTCGAGTTGGCATAGTCGCCCCACTGCCCGTCGCCCCAGCCGTCATGGCCGACCAACCCGGTGGTCGGCGTGAGCGCGATGCAGCCGGCCTGCGCGAGGTAGGTCAACCGACTTTCGGCGCGGCAGAGCCCATCCATGACCTTGCGGACCGCCGGGATGGACCCTTGGTAAAAGTCGTGGTTGCCGAGCACGAAATAGATGGGCCGCTGCACGTCGGCCGCCAGGATCTTGAGATACCACTCGACCGTGTCCGCCTCGGCAATGTCTCCGCCGACCAGGACGGCATCCGGCTGCCGCTCCCGCAGCGCGGCGCAAAAAGCCTGGACCTGCGCGGCGTCCAGAAAGTTCAGATGGATGTCGGTCACCCAGGCTAGACGCACCGGCTCACCTGTTCACGGTCGCCATGATGGATCACTGTGACTCCACCGTCTATGATGAACGGGCCTGGCAGCTCGGTCAACCAGAACGAGCGGTCTCGCTGAAACATAGGCCTTTCGACCTACGTGTTGCCCGCCAACCAAGACCGGAAAATGGCTTTAACCCCATGGCGTTTCAGGGTCTTTCCCCCTTGACTTGGTCTCGGCCCTCCGGCTAATGTAACACTCCCTTTGGACCTATGGGGAGGAGTTTGTCTTGACGCAGCCGTCTGCCATCGGACATCCACACCTTGTGGCCGCCATTGCGGAGGAGATCCGTACCTCCGGCCCCATCACGTTTGCCCGCTTCATGGAGCTGGCGCTCTACCACGATCCCTTCGGCTACTACATGCGCGAGCCGGAGCAAGCAGCCCCGATAGGCGACGATCGCACGGTCCCACGTCGCGCCTGCGAAGACCGTATCGGCTCAGGTCAAGCTTGCGAAGACCGCATTGGATGGAACGGCGATTTCTATACGAGCAGCGACGTCCATCCGGTTCTGGCCCAGGCCCTGGCCCGTCAAGTTCAGCAAGTGGACGAGGCCCTCGGCCACCCCGACCCCTTCACCGTCATCGAGATGGGCGCCGGCAAGGGCCTGCTGGCCCGTGACTTTCTGACGGCTTGCGAGCGCACGCCCGGCGATTTCTTTCGCCGCCTCCGCTATGTGATCATCGAGCGCAGTCCCGCCATGCGCGCGGCGCAACGGCAGCATCTGGGCCGCTGGGCCGGCTCGCCGGACACCCTTTCGTGGCTCGACGATCTGGCGCAATTGGAAGACGGCAGCCTGACCGGGGTGCTGCTCTCCAACGAGCTGGTGGATGCCTTTCCCGTGCACCGGATCACGGTCGCGCAGGGCCGGCCGCAGGAACTCGTCGTCGGCTGGGAGGGCGACCGGTTCGTCGAGCTGACACAGCCTCTGTCCAACCCCGACCTGCAACGCTATCTGCAGCGGCTCTCGTCCATCGACATCGCGCTGCCCGAGGGCTACCGCACGGAGATCAATCTCGCCGCCGTGGCCTGGATGAAGGACGTCGCGCGGGTGCTGGGGCGCGGCCTGGTCCTGACGATCGACTACGGACACACAGCCCAGGACTTGTACGGACCGGACCGGCGCAAGGGCACGCTGCTCTGTTATTTCCATCAAATGGCCTCGGAAGACCCTTATCGGCGCGTGGGGCTGCAGGACATGACGGCGCACGTAGACTTCACCAGCCTGGCCACAGCCGGGGAAGAGGCAGGGCTCACGACGACCGGCTTCACCAATCAGATGAGCTTTCTCACGGGCCTGGGCGTGGAGCAGATATTGGAAACGCTGGAACCGGGCTCGCGCGACTTTCAGGCCATCGTGCATCTGCTCCGCCCCGAGGGGATGGGCCGGACGTTCAAGATTCTGATGCAGCACAAGGGCGTCACACTCCCCGAGTTGGACGGGTTGCGGTTCAAGCCGTTCTTCGGCTCGGCCTTACGCATGCCCGCCTATGCCGGGTAAGGGTTAACGAGCCACTGGAGCACCTGATGGGGGGCCAAGACGTTCCGCTGAATTATCTCCCGATCCTGATTTTCATCGGGGTCGCCCTGGCCTTTGGCGTCGTGTCGCTCCTGGCCGGCTGGGTCGTGCGCCCCAGCAAGCCCTACCGGGCCAAGCTGGCGCCGTACGAGAGCGGCAGCCCCCTGTTCCAGGACGCGCGGGTGCAGTTCCCGATGCGGTATTACGTGATCGCGATGCTGTTCGTGATCTTCGACATCGAGATCGTGTTCCTGTTTCCCTGGGCCGTGTCGTTCCACAAACTGGGGTTGGTGGGGCTGATGGAGATGGTGCTGTTCATCGCCATTTTGGTCGTGGGCTTCTGGTACGCGTGGAAGAAGGGGGCGCTGGAGTGGGACTAACCAACGATGAACGCGGAATGACGAATGACGAACGGCGGATTCTTCCGTTCAGCATTCAGCATTTATCATTCAGCATTGTAGGTAACTAATGGGCATGTTCGATAGACAGTTGGAAGCGAACGTCATCACCACCAACCTGGATGCCGTCGTGAGCTGGGCGCGGAAGTCGGCGCTCTGGCCCATGACCTTCGGGCTGGCCTGCTGCGCGATCGAGATGATCGCCTCCGTATCCTCGCGCTACGACCTGGACCGGTTCGGGGCCGGCGTGTTCCGGGCCTCGCCCCGCCAGGCCGACCTCATGATCGTGGCCGGGACGGTGACCCGCAAGATGGCCGAGGTGATCCGGCGCATCTACGATCAGATGCCGGAGCCCCGCTACGTCATCTCGATGGGGTCCTGCGCCACCTCGGGCAACCATTACAACAGCTACAGCGTCGTGCAGGGCGTGGACCAGATCGTCCCCGTGGACGTCTACATCCCCGGCTGCCCGCCGAGGCCCGAGGCGCTGCTGGACGGGTTGCTCAAGCTGCAGGAAAAGATTCAACGGGAAAAGGTGTTCGTGAAATAGGAGCTGACGGCTTATAGCGTATAGCTTATGGCAAGAAAGAGATTCGCATTTCTGCCATCGGCCATATGCCATACGCCATACGCTCTTGAATAAACCATGCATCCTTTGCTCGACACCCTGAAGACGAAGTTCCCCGAGGCGGTCCTGGCCGTCCAGGAGGACAAGCAGCGGGGGGACCTCTCCGTCCGCGTGGCCGCCCCGCGCCTGCTGGAGGTCGCCCGGTTTCTGCACGACGACCCGGTCGCGGCCTTCGATCATATCACCGACATCTGCTCGGCCGACTATCCGGACGACCAGGAGCGGTTCGAGGTCATCTACCACTTCCTGTCGCTGCCGCACGGAATACGGATTCGCGTCAAGGCCCGCGTGACCGAGGAGCACCCGGTGGTGCCGTCGATCACGAGCGTCTGGAAGGGCGCCGACTTCATGGAGCGGGAGGTCTACGACCTCATGGGCATCAAGTTCAGCGGCCACCCGGACTTGCGCCGCATCCTGATGCCGGAGGACTACGACGAAGGGCATCCCTTGCGCAAGGACTTCCCCGCCGAGGGGCGGGGCTGGCGCAGCCGGTTCGACTTCCTGCCCCGTCTCGACGAAGCGCCGGTGGCGGAGACCGGGAGGGACATCCCTGAAGCAGAGAAGCGCGTCTTCCGGACCGAGCCGCAACCATCCTCCTCCTCGCGCCGGACCGAAGAACTGCTCCTGAACATGGGGCCGCAACATCCGGCGACCCACGGCGTGCTGCGGGTCGTGTTGGAACTGGACGGGGAGCGGATCACCAAGGCCACGGCGGACCTGGGCTATCTGCACCGGGGCGTGGAGAAATTGGCCGAGGGGCTGGCCTACATGCAGATCATCCCCCACACGGACCGGCTGGACTACGTCTGCTCCATGACCAACAACTATGCCTACGTGCGGACCGTGGAAAAGCTGCTGGGCCTCACCATCCCCGAACGAGCCGAGTACATCCGGACCATCGTCGCCGAGATGCAACGGATCATCGGGCACCTCTTCTGGCTCGGCACGCAAGCCCTGGACATCGGCGCGATGACGGTCTTCTTCTGGACGTTCCGCGAACGGGAAGTGCTCTTGGACCTGTTCGAGAAGCTCTGCGGCGCGCGGCTGACGCTGAACTATTTCCGCATCGGCGGGGTGGACAGCGACTTCACGCCCGACCTCGTGGAGCGGCTGCGCGCCTTCCTCAAGGATTTCCCCGCGCACATCGAGGAGTACGAGACCCTGCTCCAGACGAACCGGATCTGGGTGGCCCGCACGAAGGACGTGGCGGTGATCTCCGCCGAGGACGCGATCAACTTCGGGCTGACCGGTCCGGTGCTCCGCGCCTCCGGCGTGGCCTACGACGTGCGGAAGCTGGAGCCATACGGGGCTTACGGCAAGGTCGATTGGGAGGTGCCGATCGGCAAGAACGGCGACACCTACGACCGGTACTGGGTGCGGATGGAAGAACTGCGCCAGAGTTCCCGCATCATCGCCCAATGTCTGGACCAGCTGCCGGAGGGGCCGATCGTGGCCGACGCGCCCAAGATCATCCCCCCGCCCAAGGCCCACGTGATGCGGGACATGGAAAGCCTGATCCACCACTTCATCATCTTCACCCAGGGCTTCAAGCCGCCCAAGGGGGAGACCTATTGCGCGACCGAGGCGCCGAAAGGCGAGCTGGGCTTCTTCATCATCAGCGACGGGAGCCCCAGGCCCTACCGGATGAAAATTCGCGCCCCCTCCTTCGTGCATATGGGCGCCTTCGACCATATGGCGCGGGGCTATCTGATCTCGGACATCGTCACGATCTTCGGAACGTACGACATCGTGATGGGGGAATGCGATAGATAACGATGAAGTTTAAATGATGAACGATGAATGGCTGAACAGACCGCTCCCCATTCATCATTCAGCATTCATCATTTATCGTTCAGACACGTAGGTAAGTCGCGATGCTGAAAGAAAAGTACACAACTGAGATCGCCGACATCCTGAGCCGTTACCCGGTCAAGCGTTCCGCGCTGCTGCCCCTGCTTTACCTGGCCCAGCGCGAACAGGGCTACGTGAGCGAGGCGGCGATGCAGGAGATCGCCGGGATTCTCAAGCTCACGCCGCCTCAGGTCTATGAGACGGTGACCTTCTACACGATGCTGAACCTGAAGCCGCTCGGGAAGTTTCACCTCCAGGTCTGCAAGTCGCTCATGTGCGCCCTGGTGGGGTCCGACATCCTGATCGGCTGGCTGGAAAAGAAACTGGGCATCAAGGCCGGCGAAACGACCCACGACGGCCTGTTCACGATCAGCAAGGTGGAATGTCTGGGCGCCTGCGGAACCGGCCCGATGATGCAGGTCAACGACGACTATTACGAGCGGCTGACCGAGGAGAAAGTCGACCGGATTCTAGCCGACCTCAAACGGGACGGCACCAGTGCCTTAAAGACCGGCCCCTTCATGTGGCCCGAGCCGGCGCCCGCGAAGCGGGGCGCGTAATTCGTGATGCGTATCTCGTCGCTCGCGAGCAGGAAATCCGGAATGACTGACGCTTCACGCTTCACGAACGACGCTTCACGAGCTTAGCAACCATGCCGAAACACGAACCAGTCCTCCTCAAGAATATGCTGCAGCCCGGCTACACCGGCTCGCTCGCGGACTATGAGCGGGCAGGCGGGTACCAGGCCTTGAAAAAAGTTGTCGGCAAGGTCGCGCCGGCGGATGTGACCGCCATGGTCATCAAATCCGGTCTCCGCGGGCGCGGCGGCGCCGGCTTTCCGACCGGCGTGAAGTGGAATTTCCTGCCGAAGGATTACAAGGGCACCAAATACCTCTGCTGCAACGCGGACGAGAGCGAGCCCGGCACCTTCAAGGACCGCCAGTTGATGGAGCGCGACCCGCATCAGGTGCTGGAAGGCATCGCGATCGCCTGCTATGCGATCGGGGCGGAGACCGCCTACATCTACATCCGCGGCGAGTTCGTGCTCGGCTCGAAAATTCTGGACCAGGCCGTCACGGAGGCGCGCGCGGCCGGCTACCTGGGCAAGAACGTTCTCGGCACGGGCGTGAACGTGGACATCTGGGTTCACCGCGGCGCCGGCGCCTACATCTGCGGCGAGGAAACGGCCCTGCTGGAATCGCTGGAAGGCAAGCGCGGGTTGCCCCGCGTCAAGCCCCCCTTCCCGGCGACGAGCGGCCTCTACGGCAAACCGACCGTGATCAACAACGTGGAGACGCTGGCGAATCTCCCGCACATCGTCAACCGGGGTCCCGAATGGTTCGCCTCGATCGGCTCCCCGCCCAAGAGCGCGGGCACCCGCATCTTCTGCGTCAGCGGGCACGTGAAGCGGCCCGGCAACTACGAAGTCCCCATGGGCATCACCTGCCGCGAGCTGATTTTCGAGCAGGCCGGCGGCATGCGGGGAGACAAGCCGCTCAAGGCCTTCATTCCCGGCGGCGCCTCGGCCCCCTTCCTCACGCCGGACCACCTGGACGTGAAACTGGACTTCGAGTCCGTGGCCCAGGCCGGCTCCATGCTGGGCTCCGGCGGAGTCACGGTCATGGAAGAGGGCACGGATATGGTCTGGGCCGCGCTGCGACTGATGGAGTTCTTCCACCACGAGTCCTGCGGCAAGTGCAGCCCCTGCCGGGAGGGCAGCTCCTGGCTGGTGCAGACCCTGCGCCGCATCCTGGCCAAGCGGGGCCGGATGGAAGACCTTGAAACCCTCGTGCAGTTGTGCAACAACATCGCAGGCCGGACGGTCTGCGCGTTCGGGGACGCCGAGGTGGCCCCGATCCTGAGCACGTTGAAATACTGGCGGCCCGAGTACGAGGCCCTGATCCGCGAAGCCGAGGCGCATCGCGCGCACGAGCTGCCGATGGCGGCGGCAAGACATTGAAGGGGTACGGGGTCCATGGTACGAGGTTCGAGGCGGAAGAACCCATGAGTCTAGTCGGACCCCGAACCTCGCACCTCGAACTCGAGTGAACGATGCCAAACGTCGCGGTTGAGACAGTCAAGCTGACGATCGACGGGCAGAGCCTCACCGTGCCCAAGGGCACGCTCGTCATCGAGGCCGCCCGCCAGGTCGGCGTGATGGTCCCGCACTTCTGCTACCACCCGAAGCTCAAACCGGACGCCAACTGCCGCATGTGCCTGGTGGAGATCGAGAAGATTCCCAAGCTGCAGACCGCCTGCAGCACGCCGGTGGCCGAGGGCATGGTCGTGCGCACCGCCACCACGGTGGTCAACGAGGCCCACAAATCGGTGTTGGAGTTCATCCTGGCCAACCACCCGCTGGACTGTCCGGTCTGCGACCAGGGCGGCCGCTGCGACTTGCAGGACTTCTCCCACGAGTACACGCCCACGACCAGCCGCTTCATCGAGGTCAAGCGGGTCTTCCAGAAGGAATACTTCAGCCCGCTCATCGAAAAGCAGATGAACCGTTGCGTGCAGTGCCTGCGTTGCGTGCGCTACTGCGACGAGGTCATGGACGTGAAGGCCCTGGCGCCCGTGAACCGCGGCACGATGACCGAGATCAAGCATTTCGGCACCCACGAGCTGGACTGCGAATTCTGCGGCGGCTGCATCCAGATCTGCCCGGTGGGCGCCATCACGAGCCGCCTGTCGATGTACGAGTTCCGCCCCTGGATGCTGAAGCGCGCGGACACGGTCTGCACCTACTGCGGGGACGGCTGCCAGATCACGCTCCAGACCAAGGACAACCAGCTCATCGAGGTCAACTCCTCGCTCGGGGCCGGGCGCAACAACGGCGACCTCTGCGCACGCGGGTACTTCGGGTACCACGCCACCACGCACCCGGACCGGCTCACGACCCCGCTCGTCCGGCGCGACGGCCGGCTGGTGCCGGCCACTTGGGACGAGGCGCTGGAATACGTGGCCGAAACCTTCGCCCAGCTCAAGCTCAAGCACGGGGCCCAGGTCTTCGCCGGCGTGATCACCGCCCGCTGCACGAACGAAGACCTCTATCTGTTCCAGAAGTTCATGCGGCTGGCCGTCGGCACGAACAAGCTCGACAGCAGCGCCCGCTACGGACAGGTGAACGCCGTGCGCGCCCTGTGCCGCATCCAGGGCACCCACCGCTGGCCCGTCACGTTCGAAGACATCGCCGCCGCCGAAGCCCTCCTGCTGGTCGGCACCAACATCACCGAGGCGAACCCCATTACGGGGCTCCGGGTGAAGGAGGCGGTGAAAAAACACGGGGCCACCCTGCTGACGGTCGAATCGCTGCAACCGACGGTAGGCACCATCAGCAACATCGCCAACCTGGCGGCGCATCATTTTACGGCCCACCCGGACCAGTACAAGCCGGTGGTGCTGGGCCTGATCAAGGCCGTGATCGAAGAGGGCCTGGCAGACCAGCCCCTGTCGCAGAAGGCGCCCGCCTATCTCCAGGCGATCCGCGACGCGGTGCACGCGCTGTCCTGGCCGACGATCGAAGCAGCCACGGGGAGCTCCGCCGCGTCGTTCAAAGAAGCGGCACGGGCTTTCGCGCGAACCGCGCGCGCCGTCATCATCGTCGGCGCGGGCGTGCTGCGCGAACCGGGGGCGAGCGGTCTGGCCGCTACCCTGCAAGACCTCCTGTTGCTCACCGGCCACCATGGCCGTCCCGGCTGCGGCCTGGCGCCTCTGGCCGAGCAGAACAACGACCAGGGCGCGGTGGAAATGGGGACCGTGACGGAGTGTCTGCCCGGCCCCTGCGATCTCGACGACCAGGAAGCCCGCGCACGGGTCTCGGCGCTCTGGCAGGAAGACCTGCCGCAAGGCCCGGGCCTGACGATCCCGGAGATTCTGGAGGAGGCGCGCGGCAAGACCCTCAAGGCCCTCTACCTCGTCGGCGAAGATCCGGTCGGCTCCCTGCCTGAGTCGGCCCGCGCCAAGGAGGCGCTCGAAGGTGTGGAGTTCCTGGTCTGCCAGGAGCTGTTCCTCACCGAAACGGCGCAGATGGCCCACGTGGTGCTGCCCGCCTGCTCGTACGCCGAGAAGGACGGGACCTTCACGAATACCGAAGGCCACGTGCAGCAAGTCCGCCACGCAATCGAGCCGGTCGGCGAGAGCCGTCCGGATTGGGAAATCTTCTCGGACCTGGCCGGGCTCATGGGCTATCCGCTCGAGTACGGCGATGCCAAGGATCTCCTGAAGGAGATCCGGGCCCTGGTTCCCGGCTACAATCTTCCGGGACCGACGCCCAAACCTTCGCGTCCGGATCATACGGCGGTCGACCGCTACCTGCAGCAGGGCTATGCCGAAGACCTTGGGGAACGGTATCGTTATACGCCTCCGGTGAAAGCCGCAGGACGGCTGACCCTCCTGGTGGACCAGTCCTTATTCCACTCGGGGAAATTCTCCACCAAGGCGAAAGGCCTGTTGCACCTGCAAGCCGAAGGTGCGGTGAGCCTCAACCCGGCCGACGCGGCCAGGCTCGGGATCGTTGAGGGAGACCGGGTGCTGCTCTCGAACGAGCTGGGGCACTGTCGGACGACGGCCAAGGTGTGGGACCGGATACCGGCCGGGCTCTGCCGTTTCCCGGAACATTTCGACCAGGAGGCCCGCCGGCTCCTCTCGGTCTCCATTGACGTCGCGACCGGCGTGCCGTATTACAGGTCGGCGCAGGTGAAGGTGGAAAAAGCGCAATGATGAACGCTGAATGCAGAATGATGAACGATCGGCCCCAATATTCTGCAGCCTTCATTCATCATTCATCGTTTATCATTCATCATTACGCAGGAGTAAGAACGTGACCGAAGTCGGAATCAAACTCGTGTTTTCGCTGACCCAGATCGCCGTGGTTCTGGGCATCGTGCTGCTCACGGTCATGATCCTGACCCTGGCGGAGCGCAAGGTGCTCGGCTGGATGCAGGACCGCATGGGCCCCATGGAAGTCGGGCCCTACGGCGTGCTGCAGCCCATCGCGGACGGCTTGAAGCTTTTCTTCAAGGAAGACATCGTCCCGGCCGGGGCGAACAAATTCCTCTTCTCCCTCGCGCCGATCCTGGCCCTGGTCCCCGCGTTGATCGGCTTCGCGGTGATCCCGTTCGGCCCGAACAAGACCATCGAACTGTTCGGCTACCAGTTCCAACCCTTCGTGATCAGCGACATCAACATCGGCATCCTCTACATCCTGGCCTTCACCTCGATCGGCGCCTACGGGATCATCCTGGGCGGCTGGGCCTCGAACAGCAAATATTCCCTGCTGGGCGGGCTGCGGTCGGCCGCGCAGGTCATCAGCTACGAGTTGAACGTGGGGCTGGCGATCGTGGGCGTGCTGCTCCTGGCCGGCTCGCTGAGCCTGGTCAAGATCACCGAGGCCCAGGCCGGCGGGTTCTGGCACTGGTACGTGTTCGCCTTCCCGTTCCCGCAGATTTTCGCGTTCGTCGTCTACGTGATCTCGTCGGTGGCGGAAACCAACCGGCTGCCGTTCGACCTGCCGGAAGCGGAGAGCGAGCTGGTGGCCGGCTTCTTCACCGAGTACAGCGGCATGCGCTTCGCCTTCTTCTTCCTGGCCGAGTACGCGAACATGATCCTGGTCTCCTGCATCGCCGCGGCGCTGTTCCTGGGCGGCTGGAACGCCCCCTACCCCGGCACCCTGCTGCCGGAGAGCCTGGCCTGGGTGGAAGGGGTCATGTGGTTCACGGTCAAGGTGTATTTCTTTTTGTTCCTGTTCTTCTGGCTGCGGGCGACGCTGCCGCGGCTGCGGTACGACCAGCTGATGCGGTTCGGCTGGAAGGTGATGCTGCCGATCGCCCTGGGCAACATCCTCGTGACGTCCATCGCGGCGTATTTATTTCCAAGGTGACGCGAAGAAGTTGACGGTTATCAGTTCGCCGTTCCGGGAAAACGGATTGCTGAAAACCGACCACCGAGAACTCAGATGACGAAGTTCACAGCCTGGATCAAGACCATCATCTTCTACGAGATTCTCGTGGGCATGAAGGCCACGCTCTCGCATCTGCTGCACTACAAGCCGATCACGCTCCAGTACCCGCACGAGAAGCGGACCCTGCCGGACAGTTACCGGGGCATGCTGGCGCTCCTACGGTACGACGACGGCACGGAAAAGTGCGTGGGCTGCGACCTCTGCGAAGCGGCGTGCCCCTCGCGGGTCATCAAGGTCTTCAGCGCCGAGGTGCCGGGCGAGCCGACCAAGCGGTATGCCAAGGAATATTACATGGACATGACCCGCTGCCTCTTCTGCGGGCTCTGCGTGGACGCCTGCCCGGTGGACGCGTTGGGCATGACCCGCGAGTTCGAGTGGGCGGTCTATGACAAGCGGCAGTTGCGGTTGAACAAGGAGCAGCTCCTGGCGATCGGAGACCGGTCGTACCCGGTCCGGGAGAAACGCCTGGAGTTTCAGCATCCGAACGTCGCGTTCTTCAACGTGGCGTTCAAAGGCTTGCCCGAGAAAGAATCGTAGCGCGGCCCTCCTCGCCCTCGACACACCAGGCGACAGACGCGAGGCGAGCGAGGCAAGGCCAGATGCAAGGCCGTCGGTTCGAACAACCGCGGCGGCGTATTCATCGCGATACGTCGAGGATTGTTGCGAGCCGCGAACGTCGCAGATGGCCTGAGATCGTTCGCCGGAACGCGCGTCACAGGCGAGAGGGTGTAAGGTTGTGAGTCTTCTGTTCTTCCTGTACTTTGCCTGCGTGATCGTCGTCACGTCCGTGCTGGTCGTGGCGTTGCGCAATCCCGTCTACAGCGCCCTGGCTCTGCTGATCATGTTCTTTCACGTGGCGGGACTCTACGTCACGCTGCACGCGGAGTTCCTGGCCGCCGTGCAGATCATCGTCTATGCGGGCGCCATTCTGGTGCTCTACCTGTTCGTCGTCATGCTGCTGAACGTAAAGCGCGACGAACGGTACCACGTCCAGGCGCCGGCCGCCGCCTTTCTGGGGCTCGTGCTCTTCACCGAAATCGTCCTGCTGGCGTTCCAACGGACCTACCAGACCGGGGCGGCCGGTCCCCCGGAGGTCGAGTCGGCCGGGAACACGGAGACGATCGGCGAGGTGCTCTACTCGACCTACCTGTTCCCGTTCGAAATCGCGTCGCTGATCCTGTTGGTCGCCATGATCGGCGCGATCATCCTGGCGAAGAAAACGCTCGCGGAGCCCCGACAACCATGACCGTGCCCATTTCGTACTATCTGGTCTTGAGCGCGATCGTGTTCCTCACCGGCCTGGTGGGCGTGCTGATCCGGCGCAACATCATCATTATTCTGCTCTCGGTCGAGCTGATGCTGAACGCCACGAACATCAACTTCGTGGCCTTTTCCCATCATTTTCACAACGTGACCGGCCAGGTGTTCGTCTTCTTCGCCTTGACCGTGGCGGCGGCGGAAGTGGCGGTGGGCCTGGCCATCATCATCGCCTTGTACCGCAGCAAGGCCAGCATCAACGTGGACGACTTCCAACTTTTGAAATGGTGAACGCGAAATGATGAGCGATGAACAAAGGAATGCCCTCAGGGACCGTATCTCAACCGTTCATCACTCATCATTCATCATTCATCGCTGATTTATGGAATACGCCCTCATCCCATTGTTTCCCTTCGCCGCGTTCCTGATCCTCGGCCTCTTCGGCCACTGGATCAAGGACCGGGCCCATCTGGTCGCGGTCCCGGCCGTGGTGTTGTCGTTCCTCCTCTCCGTGCTGGCCTTTCTGGACGTGGCGGGCGGGCGGCAGACCACGATGCCGCTCTACACCTGGCTGCAGTCCGGCGACGTGACGATCCGGCTCGGCCTGTCCATCGACCGGCTCACCGCCGTCATGCTCCTGCTCGTGACCACCGTGAGCTCGCTGGTGCACGTCTATACCATCGGCTACATGCACGGCGAGAAGGGCTATGCCCGGTTCTTCGCCTACATCGCCCTCTTCACGTTTTCCATGTTGATGCTGGTGATGGCGGACAACTTCCTGCAACTGTTCGTCTTCTGGGAAGCGGTCGGCCTCTGCTCCTACCTGCTGATCGGCCATTGGTACGAGAAGAAGTCGGCCTGCGACGCGGCCACCAAGGCCTTCGTCGTCAACCGCGTCGGAGACTTCGGCTTCCTGCTGGGGCTCCTCTTGGTGCTGGCGAGCTTCGGCACCTTGGATTACCAGGAGGTCTTTGCCCAGGCCGCCGCCTACACCTCCGATACCGTCAACCTCCTGCGGCCCTTCGGCGGAGAATGGCGCGTGTCGACGCTGACGTTGATCTGCCTGCTTCTCTTCGTCGGCGCGATCGGCAAGTCGGCCCAGGTGCCGTTGCACGTCTGGCTGCCGGACGCCATGGAAGGCCCCACGCCCATTTCGGCCCTGATCCACGCGGCCACGATGGTCACGGCCGGAGTCTTCATGGTCGCGCGGCTGTCCCCGCTCTACAACCTGGCGCCGGCCGCGATGGACGTGGTGGCGGTGGTGGGCGGGCTGACGATGGTGCTGGGCGCCACGATCGCGCTCACCCAGTACGACATCAAGCGGGTCGTCGCCTATTCGACCGTGAGCCAGCTCGGCTACATGGTCATGGCCTGCGGCCTCGGCGCCTACACGGCCGGCATGTACCACTTGCTGACCCACGGGGCCTTCAAGGCCCTGCTGTTCCTGGGGTGCGGCTCCGTCATCATCGCCCTGCACCACGAGCAGGACATGCGCCGCATGGGCGGCCTGAAGGATCAACTCCCGGTCACCTACTGGACGTTCGTGATCGGTTCGCTGGCCCTGGCCGGCTTCCCCCTGACCTCCGGCTTTTTCAGCAAGGACGACATTCTCGTGAGCGCCTGGTCGGCCGGCGCCTTGGGGAAGACGCTGTCGGTGGCGGGGCTCCTGACCGCCGGGCTCACCGCGTTCTACAGTTTCCGCCTCGTCTTCGTGACCTTCTGGGGTCCATCCCACGTGGACCCCCACCATGCGGGCCACGTGCACGAACCGTCCAAGACCATGACGATCCCGCTGGTGATCCTGGCGGTCCTGGCGGTGTTGGCCGGTTACCTGGGCATCCCGCAATTTCTGGAACCGGCTTTGCCCGGGCCTGAGGGGAGCGGAGGGCATCATGAAGGGGGCGCCGCCGCCGGGATCATGATCGTGGCCACGTTGCTGGGCTTGAGCGGCATCGCCACCGCCTACCTGATGTATGTCAAGCTGCCTGGCCTCGCCGAGAGCCTGGCCAATCAATGGCAGAAGGCCTACCGCCTCTCCTTCAACAAGTGGTACGTGGACGAAGCCTATGACCGGGCCTTCGTGAAGCCCACGTTTCGTCTGGCAGACCGGCTCTGGCAGAAGGTGGACGTGGGCATCATCGACGCGGCCGTGAATGGGATCGCCCGCGGCGTGGCCTGGCTCGGGTGGATCTTGCGACTCATGCAAAGCGGCCAGACCCAACATTATGCGTTGGGCATGACCCTGGGGGCCGTGCTGATATTGACCCTGTACCTGCTGACGTAGAAAAGAAATTGTGAATGTTTAATGTTGAATTTTTAATGGCCGGACAATTCAACATTAAACATTAAACATTATGAGTGGCTTTCCACTACTCACCATCGTCATCTTCCTCCCGCTCGTCGGGGCGGCCGTGCTGTTCTTCGTCAAGGAGCAGCAGGCCCGATGGATCGCGCTGGGCGTGACGCTGGCGGATTTCGTCCTGTCGTTGCCCCTCTGGTTTGGGTTCGACTCAACCACGGCCCAGATGCAGTACACCGAGCGGGCTTCGTGGATCGCGTCGCCTCCCATCAACTATGCCTTGGGGCTGGACGGCATCAGCCTGCCGATGGTGCTCCTGACCACGTTCCTGACCCCCTTCTGCGTGGGAGTGTCCTGGCGCGCGATCGAGAGCCGGGTGCGGCTTTTCATGGCCAGCCTGCTGGTCATGGAAACCGCCATGCTGGGGGTCTTCGCCGCGCTGGACTTCGTGCTGTTCTACGTGTTCTGGGAAGCGATGTTGATCCCCATGTATCTCCTCATCGGGGTCTGGGGCGGCCCCAACCGGGTCTATGCGGCGGTGAAATTCTTCCTCTACACCCTGGTGGGCAGCGTCCTGCTCCTGGCCGCGATCATCGTGCTCTTCTTCAAGGGGGGCCACACGTTCGACATCCTGCAGCTCGGCAAGGGGGACTATGCCCCCATGCTGCAGAACTGGATCTTCTGGGCCTTCTTCGCCGCCTTCGCCGTGAAGGTGCCGATGTTCCCCTTCCATACCTGGCTCCCGGACGCGCACGTGGAGGCCCCCACGGCCGGCAGCGTGATCCTGGCCAGCGTGCTGCTGAAGATGGGCGCCTATGGATTCCTCCGCTTCACGCTCCCCATGCTCCCCGACGCGACCGCTTCGTTCACCCCCATCATGATCAGCTTGTCGGTGGTCGCGATCCTCTACGGGGCCTACATGGCGCTGGCCCAGGCGGACTTGAAGAAATTGATCGCCTATTCCAGCGTCAGCCACATGGGCTTCGTGACCCTCGGCATCTTCGCGTTGAACGCCCAGGGCATCGAGGGCGCGATCCTCCAGATGGTCAACCACGGCATCACGACCGGCGCCTT
>JAGWTI010000067.1 GCA_028876065.1 Nitrospirota bacterium | reverse complement strand
TTGGCTCCCCGGGCAGGACTCGAACCTGCGACCAATCGGTTAACAGCCGATCGCTCTACCAACTGAGCTACCGGGGAACACTCTCTATGGCTATGGAGAAGCAGGACTCCAAATCGTAGCTGGGGCCATATTTTAGCACAATCGACTGAATGAATCGCCAGGTTTTACATCAGCGATTCGAACGGGCGGCTGGCCCTGGCGCACGCTCAGACGTCAAACGCTCCCGATTCGTCTTCGTCGTCGGCCGCGTCGGAGGTGCCTTCCGAGAGTCCGGCAAAGTGGCGAGCCCAGGTGATGTAAATGTTCCCGCTGTCGCGCATGGCGTCGGCGCCTTTCATCAGCTTGCCGACCAACTCCGGGTCCTTGCCGGTGGCCTCGAGCGCCGCGGCGCGCCGCTCCAGAGCTTGCGGAAACCCCTGCAGTAGAGTGGTGATCTCCCTGACCAGTTCCCGCACCACATTGTCTTCGCTTGTCATAGCGACCTCCGCGCCCGACGCCTCAATAAAAAACCCCACAGCGTCGGCGCCATGGGGTTTCTCTGGTCCCGTTCGTCCGGGGCTAACCTTGGTAGGCTTGCCCGAGGGCGGCCGACTCGCCTTTCTTCGCGAGCAACTCTCCGGTGGCGCTGACCGCCTGCATCTCGATGGCGTTGTGCTTGGCCGCGTTACAGACAACCACACACAGTTCACAGCCCTTGCAGCGGCTGATGTTGACCTCGGCCACCATCTTGGTCACATTCAAGTCCAAGCAGTTGGCTTCCGGACAGTACATGATGCAAAGGCGGCAGCCCTTTTTGGCTACGCACTTTTCGTCGATGACCTGCGCGATGTTATACATGCGTTGAGTATCCCCGTCCGTTAGGCCGCCGCCATGGCCGCGACTTGCAATTCAAACTTGTTTGTCTCCGCCCACTCCACGCCAATTTCGTAGGCCCGTTTCACCGTGGCCAGGTTCTTGGCCAGCAACATTTCCTTCTTGGCGAACTTCTTCTTGATCGCTTCGTCCAGGGTCGCCGTGCCGCCCGACGCCACGAACTTCTTGCCGAACCGCTCCTGCAGGGCCTGGTCCAAGGCGTCCATCGACACGCACTTCGTGATGCCGGCGACCGAGCCGATCATGGTCATGTTCGTGGAGAGTTCGGTTCCCGCGACCTCCAGCGCGATATTGGTGCCGGGAATGTAGAACACGGCCACTTTCAGGTCTTTCAGCCGCTGGATGTCCTCATCCGAGAGCAAGGGCTCGTCCGAGTTGATGATGATGAGGCCCTGTTCCTTGATGCCGGAATAGAAGGGCATGGTGTAACTCTTGCCCATCGTGATCACCTGGGGGTGAAACACTTCGATCACGTCCGGAAACACCAGTTCGCCCCGATCGTAGATCCGCTCCACGCCGATCCGGCAATAGCTCTCGGCCGGGGCCATGCGCTTTTCGGCTCCGAAGAACGGATTCGAGATGGCAAACTTGCCGTCCTTGGATGCGGCCATGGCCATCACGTGCGCCGCGGTCACCGCGCCTTGCCCGCCCAGCCCGGACATCCGAATATTGAGTCGCTTCTTGATCATGTCTGCTGCCTCCTGCGCCGGATGCCTTAGGCCTGCGCCGCCAACTGTTCTTTGGCCGCGGCCTTCTTTTCCTTTTCCTTGGCGGCGATTTCCGCAAGCAACTGCTTGGCCGGTTCGCTGATATATTCTTTGTAGGCGAAGCGCTCGGTCGGTTTCTCCGAGTCCCGCATCTCCTGGAGGCCTTCCATGCTGTTCTTGCCGATTTCCAGGATGCAGGGGGTGTAAAGCTGCAGGTAGGTCGGACCGATCTCGCGGGCGACATGGACGGCGTTTCGGATGACCTTTTCCACCACGGACGGCTTGCTGACCGTGCAGTTGACCACGTAGTGGCAGCCGGATTCGCGGGCGATCTCGGGCAGGCGCACCTTCTCGAACATCTTGCCGACCGGCGCCATCTTGGCCACGAACCCCTTCTGCATCAAACCGCTCTCCTGGCCGCCCGTGTTGGCGTAGAGTTCGTTGTCGAAGCAGATCGTGGTGAACTTCTCCTGGCGGAACCAGGCCTGCAGGGTCATGTCCAGGCCGATGTCCACCGTGGCCCCGTCACCGGCCAGCACCACCACGTCCTTGATCCGGCCCGGGAAACGCACCGTCAGCGCCCGCTTGAGGCCGGAGGCAATGGCGTTTTGGTTGCCGAAGAGCGAGTGGATGTTGTGCACGGCCACATGGGGGAACACCAGGCTGGTGCAGCCGGTGGAGCCCACCATGACGGTATCTTCCGGGTTGGGCAGCGAGGCCAGAATGTACCGGAAGGCCATGGACTCAGGGCAGCCCGCGCACAGCGAATGTTCCTCGATCAGCTCCTTCGCTGAGCCGATATCCTTCCAGCCCCGGTCTTCTTTTCCGTATGTCGCCCGGTTGACCAGGTCCTGGTACTCGGGCGGCATGATGTCGAAGAACTCCGGCGCAATTTTTATCCGCTCTTTGCTCATGAAAGCCTCCTCTCAGGGCTGCAATCTGTCGTCAATGGGCTGCGTCAACTCCGGATGGTGCCGGTTCAGCTCCCGCGTCCGGCCAGGGCATGGTCCTGTATGCCGAGCGCGTGCTTCACCTCCGACACGATGATCTCCGGGGGCATGGTCATGCCGCCGCCCACGCGGGGGCCGGCGATGACCCGGTCGCTGTTCGGGATGCTGGCTTTGATTTCGCGCGCCATCCAGCCGACCACGTTGAACTCCGGCACGATGATGTGCTTGGCGTTCTTGGTGGCCTCGCGAATTTCCTCCCCCGGCCAGGGCCGCAGGGCTTTGACCTTGACCAGGCCCACGCGGATGCCTTCGTCGGCCAGCAGGCGGATGGCTTCCCGGCCCTGCGACACGGCGGTGCCGGAGGAGACGATGAGGATGTCGGCGTCGACGTTCTCGGTCTCGATCAGCCCGTCCAGCCACGCGATCGTGTGCTTGCGGGACCGTTCCACCGCCGCCCAAACTTCCTGCTGCCAGGAGGCGTGGGTGGCGTAGCTGATGTAGTTGCTCTTCATCACGAAGGGGTCCCGCATCATGCGGACCGGGGGACACTCCATATCCATGCAAGGCACCGGCGATCGGTAGGGATCATAGGGCGGTAGGCACATGTCCACCGGCGTGAGATTGACCACATCCTTGGTGTGGGTGACGAAGAACCCGTCGCAGCACAGCGCCAGCGGCAGGTGCACGTCCGGCTCCTCCGACACCATGTAGCCCTTGAGAATCCAGTCGTAGAAATCCTGCGCGGTCTCGGCGTGCCAGACCAGCATGCCGGTTTGGAGCAGATACGAGATTTCCAAGGTGTCGGGTTGGATGGAGAGCGGAGAGTTGATGCCGCGGCAGGTCACGATCATCTGGATCGGGAGCCTGGCGCCGGCCCACATGGGGAAATTCTCCATGGCGCGCATCGTGCCCGGTCCGGCGGTGGTCGTGAAAACCCGCGCGCCGCCGAAGGCCGCGCCGGCGCATTGCGACATCACGGCGAATTCACTCTCGCCCCGGAAGTATTCCTTCACGTATCCCTCGGCGAACAGCTCGCCGATCAGCGCGGCGGCTTCGCTCTGGGGCGTGATCGGGTAGGCGATCATGACGTCCACGTTGGCGCGGCGGATGGCTTCTTTGATCACCTCGCTGCCGGTGTAGAAGGACGGGGTCCGAGGCGCTTCGAACATCATCTTGCGGGCATCCGTGATGACCTGCCCCTTTTTATTGGTTGTCCCGATCGGTGAATGATTGTCCATGGACCCGGCCTCCTTATCAGTAGGCCCCGCAGCTTGCTGCGCGGCGGTAATGGCTCAGGATGTGCTGTGCCTCAGTTTGAAGACCCGCTCTTGGATACCACTTGCGAAACCTGGACGGTCCCTTTGAGCTTACGCACCCATTCGGCCAGCTTCATGATTTTTTCGACGGAGGCATCGCGGAACGAGAGCATGGCGTCCTCGTGCCCCGCCTGGGCGCACATGGCGATAGTATAGCAGGACGTGCCGCCGCGGATGATCTTCAACGACAGGTTGGCCTGGTGGCAATGCACGCCCACGAACATGCAGCAGTCGATCTTGTTGTGCCAGATGGTCAGGTTCGGATGGTTCGGGTTGATTTCGATTTCGGGGTTGATCTTGGGATACTTGGGCCGGTAGTCGGGCATCGGGATAAGCATGGCGTGCTGCTGGGGGGTGACGCATTCCTTGAGCGTCTCGTACAGATGCCGGATCGCCGTGGCTTTCTTGGCGGCCTTTTCGTTCCAGGCCCACAATACCAACGGTCCCGGGAAGATCGTGGGGACCTTGGCCATCAAGAACTGGCGGGCCGCTTCTTCGTAGGCCTTCTCCTCCGGCACGATCACCCCGTTGATATGACCTTCCCCCGGGTTCGGCAGCCGGATGCCCATGGAGGCTGCGGCTGGGGGGAGAAAATGCTCGGGGCCTGGCATTACGCGGTAAGGATTCATGCGACTTCAACTCCTATCGCGGCTCCGTCTTCGACGGATCGGCGTCAGCGAATGATAGACTTTCAATACGAGCGGAGGCCTCAACCAGTTTCTTTCCGCGGCCTCGCGCCCCGTCCCAGGGAGATCAGTGCATCCTGATTCTTGGGAGTCGACGATTCTCCATATATATGCTTTTTCATCTGTTTTCCGCAAGCTCGCAGAAGACCCACCGTCTTGAAATTAAGGTCCATGAGGGCTAGGCCATAATGGGTCTTTTGTGCTAACGAGCTTTCCGCGGTCCCGCACCGCCTGCGGAGACAGTAGCGGTCAAAGATTATAGCTGTTATTTTGCGTGGTTGTCAACGAACGGCAGGGGCGAGTTGGCGTGGCTATTGCAAACCGGAGCAGCCCTCTTCAGAGCCTAGAGCGCAGGCCCGTTCCAGATCGTCTTTGGCCGCTCGACCTCGGAGCAGGCGTCGGTTGAGGTGTGCTCGTTGGACGTACAAGGCCGCGTTGGCTGGATCCGTTCGGATGACCTTGCCGAGGTCCTCGATCGCGCGATCCAGCTCGTCCAGTTCCGTATAGACCTGGCTCCGGAGCAGCAAGGCTTCTTTTTGGTGGGCGAGCCAACTGGAGGGTAAATCCGGTTGCAGGACTTGGTCCAGCGTGGCCAGGGCCTGCCGCCACTGTTTGGCGGCCACCTGTCTGCGGGCATTGGTGGTGAGCAGGGCAATCAGCCGCTGACGGGCCACATCGAAGAACGGATCCAGCTGGAGCACGCGGGTGTACTCCTTGGCGGCCTCGTCCATTTTCCGTTGCCAGGTAAAGGCATCGCCTCGGCCGAGGATGGCCCAGGTACTGGTCGGGTCGAGTGCCGTCGCGCGATTGAAATCCTGCAGGGCTTGTTCAACATACCCGTTCAGGTCGGTTTTCGGCCCGGCTTGCGAGAAGGTCACGGCGGCAATCCGCAAATAGGTCTGGCCGCGGATGACGTAGGCGTCCACGCTGCGGTCATCGGCGGCCAACGCCTGCGTGGCCAGATCGATCTTCTCGGGCAGACTGCGCGATTGGGTTGCGGCTCGAACGAGTTGGGAGGCGGCGCGCCGATTCTTGGGGATGGACCGGAGAATGTCGGATTGTCCGGCGGGCGCCTGCAACTGTTTTTTGAGGGCTTCGAGCTGGTTTTTGAGCTGACTGTTTTCCGTCTGGAGTTGGTTGTGGTGCTGGGCGAGCATTTCGTCGGATTTCATCCGCTTGACCGCGTCGGCCAGCATGTCCACATGTACGGTGCAGCGGATCTTCACATAGAACGTCAGCCGGTCGTTCTCCAAGGTTTGTCGCTTCTCCAGGAACTCGGTTTCCGTGACGGCGGCGGTGATCGTGCGGACACTGAGTTGGTTGAGATGCGACGTCGTCCCGTCGGCATGGGTCTCGACGTCCGTTGAGGCGGCCTCGACGTAGACGCCCGCTTCTTCCACGGCCTTGCGCTTGGCCCGCATCAGCACGGCTTCTTCGGCGCCGGCCAACGTGTCGGCATCGCCCATGACATAGCTGGCTTCCGTCACGATGACCTTGGTGGATTGGGCCGTGTCTGGTTGGGCCAGGGCCGAAGTCGCGAGGACGGCAAGGAGGATCGTCAGGGCGGCGCTCACGAGCAGCCCGTCATGGTTGTGCCCATACGGATGCGGACGACGCGAGCGGTTCATGGTGCGGGCGCGCCTCCGTCCTTGGGAAACACCTGCAGGAATGGGTGGACTTCGAACCGGGCGAAGACGCCGTGGATCACATAGGGGTCCTCTCGGATGAACGCGTCGGCCTCCTCGAGGGATTCGGCCTCAATCACGATGAGGCTGCCGGCCTGATCGGTGAGCGGACCGGCCAACACGACCCGACCTTGGGCATCCAGGGCGTCCATACGGGCGAGGTGGGCGGGACGATGGATCTTCCGTTTGGCCGCCCCGTCGGGGCCGTCGAAACCGAGAATGACGAACTTCATCGCGCAGCGTCGCTCGTGATGGGTCCAACGCGGTCCGATCGGACCGCGCTTAGGATGCGTCCGGCTCCAGCGGCTGGCGGTCGGCATAGCCGCTGTGCACTTCGTGCCACCATTGAATGTCGGCTTCCCCGAGTTTCCAGCAGAGGTAGACGATGCGTCCGTTCAGCAGGTGAGGAAAATCGCACAGACCCGTGTCGAGGTCTTTGACGTGCACGCCCAGTTCCTGCACGGCTTGCAAATGTTCGCTGATCTGCTCAAGCGCGGTGATGTAGTGGGGGCCGGCGAAGCTGCCCCCGCCATAGGGGGCTTGCGCGCTGGCCTTTTTAATTTCGTCCTTGGTGCGGATCAGCACGGCCTTGGCCGCTTGGACGGAAGTCAGGTGTTCGCGGAGCTGGGGAAGCAGGCAGTTGGCCTCGGCCAGGGTGAACAGGCGTTCCAGATTCTGTCCTTCTTCGCGCGACGCCATGGAGAAGACGTGTAGCATAATCGGCTGTCGCGCGCAACGACGCGCGGACCCCGCCTGGCGGGGTCCGTCATGGGCGGTGGGCAAAATTGAAAATAGCTATTGACAACAGTGCCCTCCGCCGATACTATGGGGCCACGGTTTACGCTTTCCTGAACACGTGCAATCGACAATACGCTTCCGCCTCAGTCGAGCTTCCCGGGGCTGCTCTCGACATAACCAGGTTTATGATCATGACTGTTCGATGGATTGAAGGGGGATCGTCCCCCGCGTCTGGAACCGCCGCGCTGTCAACCATGGAGAGCCAGGGCGCCAAACACTAGTCCGTTCGCGGGCCATCCTCTCCGCATACGCCCCATCACCGCTCAACCGTTGATCCATGCGTCAAAATTCGCTCTGTGGCCTCATGTCGTACCCCCAGCCCTGTTGCGGCTCATGAGGGGGTGTGTTCCATGTTAAGGGAGAAGACCATGTACCTTGCCGAGCTTAAGCAGAAGTCCATTGCCGACCTCAACGAGGTGGCGCGCGATCTGAAGATCGAAGGCGCCGCCAACCTGCGCAAGCAGGAGCTGATCTTCGCCATCCTTCAGGCGCAGACAGAAAAGAATGGGGTGATTTTTGGCGAAGGCGTCTTGGAGACGCTGCCGGACGGCTTCGGCTTTCTGCGGGCGCCGGACTCCAACTATCTGCCCGGCCCGGATGACATCTACATCTCGCCCTCGCAGATCCGTCGGTTCAACCTGCGGACCGGGGACATCGTCTCCGGCCAGATCCGTCCTCCCAAGGAGAGCGAGCGGTACTTCGCCCTGCTGAAGGTGGAAAAGGTCAACTGCGAAGACCCGGAAGTCTCGCGGGACAAAATTCTCTTCGACAACCTGACCCCGCTCTATCCGGAAGAGCGGCTCATTCTGGAGTACGACCCGGGGGAACATTGCACGAGAGTCATGGATCTGATCACCCCGATCGGCAAGGGCCAGCGCGGGTTGATCGTGGCCGCCCCGCGGACCGGCAAGACGATGTTGCTCCAGGCGATCGCGCGCGCGATCCTGAAAAATCACTCGGAAGTCACCCTGATCGTCCTGTTGATCGACGAACGCCCGGAAGAGGTGACGGACTGGCAGCGGCAAGTGAAGGCGGAGGTCATCAGCTCGACTTTCGACGAGCCGGCTCAGCGCCACGCCCAGGTGGCGGAAATGGTGCTGGAGAAGGCCAAACGGTTGGTCGAGCACAAGAAAGACGTGGTCATCCTGCTGGACAGCATCACCCGGCTGGCGCGGGCGTATAATACGATCGCGCCGCCGAGCGGCAAGGTCCTGTCCGGCGGGTTGGACTCCAACGCCCTGCAGCGACCCAAGCGGTTCTTCGGCGCGGCCCGCAACATCGAACACGGCGGGAGCTTGACGATCATGGCGACGGCGCTCGTGGACACCGGCAGCCGCATGGACGACGTGATCTTCGAAGAGTTCAAGGGAACCGGCAACATGGAAGTCCACCTGGACCGCCGCCTGGCCGACAAGCGGGTGTTCCCGGCGATCGACATCAGCCAGTCCGGCACCCGCAAGGAAGAGTTGTTGGTGGATCGGGATCGGCTCAACAAAATGTGGATTCTCAGAAAGGTGCTGAGTCCGTTGGGCACCATGGAGGCGATGGAGTTTCTGATCGACAAGATCGGCGGGACCAAGAACAACCAGGAGTTTCTGCAGTCCATGAACCGGTAGCAGGGAAGCCCTCAGCCGTCAGCGTTCAGTAAGGGACTGGGGAGAAGAGAGTACAATATCGTTCATGGTTAAGCTGATAGCCGATCGCTGACAGCTTCATTCTAAGGAGTGAGAAACATGAAGAAGGGCATTCATCCGGAGTACGTGGAGGTCACCGTCCATTGCGCGTGCGGGGCTCAGTTCCAGACCCGCTCGACCGTCGGCGACCTGAAAGTGGATATCTGTTCTCGCTGCCATCCGTTTTTCACCGGCACGCAGAAAATCGTGGACACCGAAGGGCGTGTGGAGCGATTCAAGAAGAAGTACACGAAGAAAAAGTAGGGTCCGCGAACTGTGGCGCAGAGAATCCTGCTCCGAGGAGGGGCGGGGTTTTTTGTTTTTTGGCCCGGTAAAATGAGGAGCCGTCTTTCGGAGTTCCATGGCTGACACGCAGACTGCCGACCAGCAAGCGGCGCCCCTGATCGCCAAGTGGGAAGGGGTCGCGCAACGCTATGACGAGCTGACCCGACAGCTCATGGACCCGTCCGTCCTCAGCCAGCCGGCATTGATCCACAAGTTGAACAAGGAGCGGACGGAGATCGAGGCCCTGGCCCGCCTGTATGAAGACTACCAGGCGCTGGCCAAGCAACTCGATGAGGCCACGCAGCTCGCGCAGGACCCAGCCACGGAGGGGGAGATGCAGCGGATGGCGGCCGAAGAGGCCGGAAGCTTGCAAACCCGCTGCCGCGAGATGGAAGCCAAGGCACTGGAGCAGCTGGTGCCCAAGGATCCGCGCGATGAGAAGAATACGTTCGTCGAAATCCGGGCGGGGACCGGAGGGGACGAGGCGGCTCTCTTCGCGGGAGACCTGTTTCGCATGTACGTGAAATATGCGGAGCGGAAGCGGCTGCGCGTGGAAGTGATGGAGGCGAGCGAAACCGGGATCGGCGGCTACAAGGAAGTGGTGATGCTGGTCGAGGGCAAGGGGGCCTACAGCCACTTCAAGCATGAAAGCGGCGTGCATCGCGTGCAGCGGGTGCCGGCGACCGAAGCCAGCGGCCGCATCCACACCTCCACGGTGACGGTGGCCGTGATGCCCGAGGTGGACGAGGTGGAGGTGCAGATCGATCCCAAAGATCTGCGGATCGACACGTTCTGCTCGTCCGGCGCGGGCGGCCAGAGCGTGAACACCACCTATTCGGCGGTGCGCATCACCCATATTCCGACCGGCGTGGTGGTCTCCTGCCAGGACGAGCGGTCCCAGCTGAAAAACCGGACCAAGGCCATGAGGACGTTGCGGGCGCGCATCGTGGAGGCCGAGCGGGAAAAGCAGGAGGCGGAGATCGCCCAGAGCCGAAAGGCCCAGGTCGGGACCGGGGAGCGGAGCGAGAAGATCCGTACGTACAATTTCCCGCAAAACCGGGTGACCGATCATCGTATCGGGCTGACCTTGCACAGGCTCGAGCAGGTGTTGGCCGGCGATTTGGACGAGATCGTGGAGGGACTGCGCGCGGACCATGCCCGGGCCGCGACGGAAGACACCTCATGCTGACGCTGACCGGACAACCGGCGACCTACGGCGCTCTGGTGCATGAAGGCACGGCTTTGCTGTTGAAGGCGGGCATCGCCAACGCGGCACAGGAAGTGCGGTGGTTGCTCGAGGGGACGCTGGGCCTCTCCGGGCTTCAACTGCAGTTGGAGCGCGACCGTTCGGTCCCGGCGGAGCACCGTGATCGGGCGTTGGCGCTGCTGACCCGTCGCGCAGACGGGGAGCCGCTCCAATACCTGCTCGGCACCCAGGAGTTTTGCGGGCTGGACTTCGAAGTGGGGCCCACGGTTTTGATTCCGAGGCCGGAAACCGAGTTGCTGGTCAGGGAGGTGCGGGAGATGGCGGGTCGGGAAGCCGCTCCGCTCATCGCCGACATCGGAACCGGGTCCGGGTGCATCGCGGTTGCCGTGGCCCATGCCCTGCCGAAGGCGCGGGTCTATGCGACGGACCTATCGGCCGACGCGCTGGGCGTGGCCCGCAGGAATGCGAGTCGGCATGGGGTGACGCAACGGGTCCGGTTTCTGGAAGGCGACCTGCTGTCGCCGCTGGCGGGGCTTGGCTTGGAAGGACGACTGACGGCGGTCGTCTCCAACCCTCCCTATATTCCCACAGGCGATTTGCCGGGGCTCCAGCGGGAGGTGCAACAGGAACCCAGGCTGGCGTTGGACGGGGGGCCGGACGGGCTGGCCATCTATCGCCGGCTGTTGCGCGAGGCCACCTCGTATCTGGCCTCGGGCGGAAGACTGGTGCTCGAAGTGGGGCAGGGGCAGGCGGAATCCGTGTGTCGCATGGCCGAACAGCTGGGCGGCTACGGAGTGAACGGGGTGCGCCGGGACGAAGCGGGCATCGACCGGGTGGTCAGTCTGGAAAAACGATGAATGCTGAACGATGAACGCTGAATATAGGACCAAGGCGCTCGACATTCAGCACTCATCATTCATCGTTCCGCATTGAGTGGCTATGGATCGCATCATCATCACCGGTCAACAGCCCTTGCGGGGGAGCGTCAAGGTCAGCGGAGCCAAGAACGCCGCCTTGCCGATTCTCGCCTCGGTCATTCTGGGCGGCGGCGAGTGCACCCTCACGAACGTCCCGCGCGTCGTGGATGTGTTCACGATGGGCAAACTGCTGGGCATGCTCGGCGCGACGGTGCAGGCCGACGGCAACCGGGTGACCATGAAGATGGACGCGCTGCGGTCGTCCGAGGCGCCATACGATTTAGTGAGAACCATGCGCGCGTCGGTGGTCGTGCTGGGCCCCTTGCTGGCCCGCTGGGGGGAGGCCACGGTCTCGCTCCCCGGGGGCTGCGCGATCGGTTCCCGACCGGTGAACCTGCACCTGGCGGGTTTCGAGAAGATGGGCGCGACCGTGACGGTCGAGCACGGCTATATCAAGGCGAAAGCGCCGCGCTTGCAGGGCGCGCGGATCTGCCTGGATTTCCCGACGGTGACGGGCACGGAAAATCTGATGATGGCCGCCTGTCTGGCCGCCGGTACGACGGTCATCGAAAATGCGGCCAAGGAGCCGGAGATCGTCGATCTGGCGGCCTTTCTGGTGAAACGCGGCGCGCGGATCGTCGGCGCCGGCAGCGACCTGATTACGATCGAAGGGGTGAAGGCATTGCGCGGCGCCGACCATGACGTCATCCCGGACCGTATCGAAGCCGGCACCTACCTGGCCGCCGGCGCGATCACCGGGGGCGACGTCTCCGTGGAGGGCTGCCGGCCGCAGCATCTGGAGGCGGTGACCGCGAAGCTGCGCGAGGCGGGCGCCGAGGTGGCGGAGGGCAAGGAGTCGGTGCGTCTCAAGGCGTCGGCACGCCTCAAGAGCGTGGACGTGAAGACCTACCCCTATCCGGGGTTCGCCACCGACATGCAGGCGCAGATGATGGCGCTCATGTGCGTCGCGCAAGGCACCAGCGTGATCACCGAAACCGTGTTCGAGAGCCGCTTCATCCACGTGCCGGAATTGCAGCGCATGGGGGCGGAAATCAAAGTGGACGGCAGCCATGCGGTCGTGACCGGCAGGGCCAGGCTCACCGGCGCGCCGGTGATGGCCTCGGATTTGCGCGCCAGCGCCGGCCTGATCGTCGCGGGCCTGGCGGCGGAGGGCGACACGGACATCGCCCGGGTCTATCATCTGGATCGGGGCTATGAACGGATCGAAGAGAAGCTGCGGGGCTTGGGCGCGAGAATCACGCGGGTCAAGGACGGATCGGCCAGGGCGGCCGGCGAGGCCGGCGCATGATCACGGTCGCGCTCGCCAAAGGCACGTTGTTGTCGCCCACCTTGGAACTGTTCCACCGGGCCGGCTACGCCAAGAACGGGCTGTCGGCGGAGAGCCGTCGCCTGGTCTTTACGGACGAGGACCGGGACGTGACCTTCCTGATCGTGCGGCCGACCGACATTCCGACTTACGTCGAATACGGGGCGGCGGATGCGGGCGTGGTCGGGAAGGACGTGCTGCTCGAACAAGAGAAAGACGTGTACGAACCGCTGGACCTGAAGATCGGCGGCTGCCGGATTTCGGTGGCGGCCTTGCGGGGACGGGAACAGCGGGACCGGCTCTCCGCCAAGGTGCGCGTGGCGACCAAGTACCCCCACATTGCGGAGCGCTATTTCAACCAGAAGGGCGTGCCGGTCGAGATCATCAAGCTCTACGGGTCCATCGAATTGGCGCCGATGGTCGGGTTGGCGGATCGGATCGTGGACTTGGTCTCCAGCGGCCGAACCCTCAAAGCCCACAATCTGGTGGAGGTGGAGGTGATCGCGCACTCCACCGCGAGACTGATCGTGAACCGGGCGAGCCTCAAGACGAAGCACGAGAGCCTCACTGCATTGATCGAGCGGTTGAAGCGCGGGCGTCCGCGCCGCGTTCGGTAGGGCCGGGCCCGGGCCGAACGAAGGGGGATGACGATGAAAGTGATCGCCAGCACGGATCGAGCGTTCAAGGCCGCATTCAAGCGCGTGACCTCGCGGTCCAACCTCCAAGGGGGGACGGTGGAAAACGCCGTCAAGACCATCCTCAAAGCGGTGGAGCGAGGCGGAGACAGTGCCGTTTCCCGCTACACGAAGAAATTCGACCGGGTCTCGTTGAAGGCGGCCCAGTTCCGGATCAGCCCCGAGCAAGTCAAAGAAGCCTACTATCAAATTCGCAAGGAAGAAGGGGATGCGCTGCGCTATGCCGCGCACCGCATCATGACGTTTCACGAGCGGCAGCGGACGAAAACCTGGATGTACCAGGACGGAGGGGCCACGCTGGGGCAGGTGGTCATGCCGCTGGACTCCGTGGGACTCTACGTGCCCGGAGGCAAGGCCGCCTATCCGTCCTCGGTGCTCATGAGCGCGATCCCCGCCAAGGTGGCCGGGGTCAAGCGGGTGGTCATGTGCACGCCGATGCCCAAGGGCGGCATCAGCCCCTACCTGCTCGTGGCGGCGGATATCGCCGGCGTGGACGAGGTCTACCGGATCGGCGGGGTCCAGGCCATCGGCGCCATGGCGTACGGGACGAAAACCATCGCGCGGGTGGACAAGATCATCGGCCCCGGCAATCACTATGTGGCGACCGCCAAGCGGTTGATGTACGGGACGGTGGCGATCGATATGGTGGCGGGGCCCAGCGAACTCCTGGTCGTGGCGGACGAGACGGCGACCCCGGCGCATGTGGCCGCGGATCTTCTGGCCGAGGCCGAACATGACGAGGAAGCCCAGGTGTATCTGGTGACCACGTCGGAACGGCTGGCCAAGGAGGTCGTCCGGCAGTTGGGCGAGCAGCTCAAACGTTGCTCCCGCGACAAGATTCTGGCCAAGTCCCTCGCCAAACACGGAGCGGTTTTCGTGGTGAAGACGATGGAGGAAGCGATCGACCTGGCCAACGAGATCGCGCCGGAGCATTTGACGCTGGCGGTGGATCAGCCCTTCGACTATTTGGAGAAAGTCCGGCATGCGGGGGCTCTGTTCCTGGGTCGCTACACGCCTCCGGCGGTGGCGGACTATGTGGCCGGGCCCAATCACATTTTGCCCACGGGCGGGACGGCCCGGTTCTTCTCGGCCCTCTCTTTCGACGACTACGTGAAGAAGAGCAACATCATCGCCTATACCAAAGAAGAATTGACGAAAGTGAAGGACCATATCGCGCGCATCTCACAGATGGAGGGGCTGGACGCCCACGCCAAGTCCGTGGAGAGTCGGTACTCATGAAGAAGCCACAAGTCCGGCGCGCGACGCTCGCGCGCGCGACGAAAGAGACGAACATCCGGGTGGACTGGATGCTGGACGGCACGGGCCGGAGCCGGATCAAAACCACCATCCCGTTCCTGGATCACATGCTCGACTTGCTGGGACGGCACGGGTTCTTCGATCTGACCGTGCAGGCCAAGGGCGACACGCACATCGACGACCACCACACGGTCGAAGACGTCGGCATCGTGCTGGGCGATGCGCTCAAACAGGCGCTGGGCGACAAACGGGGCATCCGGCGGTTCGGTTTCGCCTCGGTGCCGCTGGACGAAACGTTGGCGCAGGTCACGGTGGACCTCAGCGGCCGGCCGTACCTCGTCTACAACGCCAAGCTGCCGAACCGGCGCATCAAAGAGTTCGACCTCTACCTGTTCGAGGATTTTTTTCAGGCGTTCGTCACGCATGGCGCGTTCAACCTGCATGTGAACGTGCTGTACGGGCGGAACCCGCACCATATCGTGGAGGCGACCTTCAAGGCGCTGGCGAAGGCGCTCGATCAGGCGACGGGCCTCGACGGACGGGTGAAGGGCGTGCTCTCGACCAAGGGGAAATTGTAAAGACGTGAAGCGTCGATCGTGAAGCGTATCCCGCAAGAAGGAAAGCGCTTCACGAGATACGAGGAACGTGTTCGTGATGATTGCCATTATCGATTACGGCATGGGCAACCTCCGCAGCGTCCAAAAGGCGTTTGAAGCGGTGGGGCATCAAGCGATCGTGACGCGCGACGCGCGAGCGATCGGCGATGCGTCGCACGTCGTGCTGCCCGGCGTGGGGGCGTTCGGCGATTGCATGGAGAACCTGGACCGGTACGGCCTGATCGAACCGGTCCGGCGGGCCGTCCAGTCGGGCAAACCCTTCTTGGGCATCTGCCTGGGCCTCCAGCTGTTGTTCACGGAGAGCGAGGAATTCGGCCGTCACCCGGGATTGGACCTGATCCCGGGCAAAGTCCGGCGGTTTACATCGGGCTCGGAGGAGGTGCCGGACCGGACAATGGCGCATCTGAAAGTGCCGCACATGGGGTGGAACGACGTGCGGGTGACGAGAACGGCGCCGCCGCTGCGGGGGATCGAGTCGGGCGCCTACCTCTATTTCGTGCACTCCTATTATGTCGAGCCGCAAGATAACGGCGTCGCCTGTACCATGACGGACTATGGACGGTCGTTTGTTTCCAGCGTCTGGCGGGACAACGTCTTTGCCTGCCAGTTCCATCCCGAGAAGAGCCAGTCATTGGGCTTGCGCATTATTCGGAATTTCGCCGAGTGGGAAGGATAACGATGTCGAACGCGATGGGTCGGACAAGCCGGCAGAGCGTGAACGGTGCCGTTCGTTCCACGCCGGCGTGGGCGCTCGTCCTCCTGCTCGGAATGTCCGGGCTCGCCCTGGAAGGCTGCGGGCCGACCAAAGTGACGACGAACAGCGCGCCGGACATCGAGAAGTATCGGGTCAAGACGATCGCCATGCTCCCCTTCGAAGCCCTGGCCACGCCCCAAACGAGCGATCGGCGGGACACGGAAATTCTGGGCCCCCAGGGCGTGCTCCGATCGGACATCTCCTTGGGCATTCCCCCGACGGTCGAACGGCAAAACCAGCCGACCGCGACGGTGCCGGCGGTGGCCGCCGAACGGGTCGCGCAAATCGTCTACGGGAAGCTGCGGAAGTGGAACGGGCTGCTCGTGCTCGCCCCCGGGGAAGCGGGACGGGTGGTGGCGTCGTGGGGACCCCAGGCGACCAAGCTTCCGCAGGAGCAACTCGTCAAGCAAGTCGCGGCGCAGATGAAGGCCGACGCGGTGCTGACCGGGCGTGTGCTGATTTACCAGGAGCGGGGCGGGAGCAAGTGGGGCGGAGAGCCGGCGGTCGTCGGGTTCGAACTGAAGCTGGTGGGCGCCGACGGCAAGGCCCTCTGGGTCGGCAACTATTTCGAACGGCAACGGCCCATGATCGAGGATTTGGCCGGGTTCCTGAATCGCGGCGGGGTCTTCGTCACGGCGGACGAACTGGCTGCCTATGGGGCCGAGCATGTGCTCAAAGAGTTTCCGTTCGGCACGCCGATGGAGCAATAAGGCGCAAGGTGCATTACGAACGGGGCAACCAGGCAGGCGCGACCCTCATTCCACGCGCATCATGGTGACGCATGCTGATCATTCCCGCCATTGATCTGAAGGACGGACGGTGCGTGCGGCTCCGGCAAGGAGACTTGCAGGCGGAGACCGTCTATTCCGACGACCCGGCTGCCATGGCCATCCAGTGGGAGCGGCGCGGCGCGCAGCTGTTGCACCTGGTGGATTTGAACGGCGCGGTCGAAGGCCAGCCCAAGAACCAGGCGGGGATCGAGGCGATCGTGAAGTCCCTCTCCATTCCGGTGCAAGTCGGGGGAGGGGTGAGGGACATGGAGACGGTCCGACGGTATCTCGACGGGGGGGTGCGCCGCGTCGTGCTGGGCACGGCCGCGCTGAGGGACCGGGGACTGCTGGAACGGGCCTGCGCCCAGTTCCCCTCGCGGATCTTGCTGGGTCTCGACGCGCGCAACGGCAAGGTGGCGGTGCAAGGCTGGACCAGCCAGTCCGAGACGCTGGCCACGGACCTGCTCAAAAGCATGGCGGACCTTCCCTTGGCCGGGGTGATCTACACGGATATCGCGCGGGACGGGATGTTGCAGGGGCCCAACCTGCCGGCACTGCGGGAGATCGTGGCTCGCGCGCCCATGCCGGTCATCGCCTCGGGCGGGATCACCAAGGCCGACGACATCCGAGCGATCCGGTCGCTGGGCCCGCGCATCGAAGGGGCGATCGTGGGGAAGGCGCTCTACGACGGCAAGCTGGATCTGCAAGCCGCGCTGGCCGCCGCCTCGAAATGATGAACGATGAATGCTAACTGATGAATGACGGGCGGAACATTCCGTTCAGCATTCATCACTCATCATTCAGCACTGGAACGACATGTTGACCAAGCGCATCATCCCCTGTTTGGACGTCAAGGACGGGCGCGTGGTCAAAGGCGTCTCGTTCGTGAATCTGCGGGACGCAGGCGATCCGGTGGAAGTGGCCCGGGCCTATGACCGGGAGGGGGCCGACGAACTCTGTTTTCTGGACATCACGGCCTCCTACGAGAACCGCAAGACGATCCTGGACATCGTCAGCCGAACCGCCGAACAGGTCTTCATGCCCTTGACCGTCGGGGGAGGGGTCAGGACGTTGGAGGATATCCGGGCCTTGCTCCAGGCCGGAACCGACAAGGTCAGCATCAATACCGCCGCGGTCGAGCGGCCGGAATTCGTCGAGGAGGCGGCCGAGCGGTTCGGGACCCAGTGCATCGTGGTGGCGATCGACGCGAAGAAGCGCGCCGCCGGTTCCGGTTGGGAAGTGTTCACGCATGGCGGGCGCAGGCCGACCGGCCTGGATGCCGTCGAGTGGGCCAAGCGGATGGAGCAGTACGGCGCGGGCGAAATCTTGCTCACCAGTATGGATCAGGACGGCCGGCAGAGCGGCTACGATCTGGAGCTGACGGCGGCGGTCTCCGAGGCCGTCTCGATTCCCGTGATCGCGTCCGGCGGCGTGGGCACCCTCGATCATCTCTATGACGGCTTCGTCAAGGGGAAGGCCGACGCGGTGCTGGCCGCTTCGATTTTCCACTACCGCCAACACACGATCCCGGAAGCCAAGGTTTATCTGCACCGGAAAGGAATTCCGGTGCGAATGAGGAATAATGAACGATAAATGATAAATGACGGGCGGAATCTTCCGTTCATCATTTATCATTCATCACTCATCGTTGGTGGTGACTATGGACTTCAGCCGGGTGAAATTCGACGAGCAGGGGTTGGTCCCAGCGGTCGTCCAGGACTGGCGGGACGGGTCCGTCTTGATGGTGGCGTTTATGAACCGGGAAGCGCTGCAGAAAACGCTTGAGACCAAGTCCGTCCACTTCTGGAGCCGATCGCGCAAGAAACTGTGGGAGAAGGGCGAGACGTCAGGCAACAAGCTGGCCCTCAAAGACCTCTTTGTGGATTGCGACGGCGACACCCTCTTGATCAAGGCGGAACCGGCCGGTCCGACCTGCCACACGGGCGAGAAGGCCTGCTTCTTTACGCGCCTGGAGGGTGACGGAGAGAAGACGCAGGAGGCCTGGGGCAGCATCATCGAGCGGCTTTACCAGACGATCCAGGAACGCAAACGGCAACCATCGAGCGACTCCTATACCTCGACGCTCCTGCAAGGCGGCATCGACAAGGTGCTCAAGAAAGTGGTGGAGGAGGCGGGGGAGGTCGTCCTGGCCGCCAAGGGCGGCAAGAAAGAAGAAATCGTCTACGAAACCGCCGACCTCCTGTTCCACACGCTGGTGGCCCTTGGGTACCACGACATCAAGCCGGAAGAGATCTATCGGGAGCTGGCAGGCCGGTACGGGAAGTCCGGGCTCAGGAAGGGCAAAGGGACGCCATGAGCGACTGCCTGTTCTGCAAGATCGCCGCAAAGACCATCCCGGCCAAGCTGGTCCATGAAGACGACCAGGTGGTCGCCTTCGACGACATCAACCCGCAAGCGCCGGTCCATACGTTGGTGATCCCGCGCCGGCACGTGGCCTCCATGGCGGAGCTGAACGAGGCCGACGCCGGCCTGCTGGGGCATCTGCTGCTCGTCGGCAACCAGGTCGCCAAACAGAAAGGCATCGCCGAGGGCGGCTACCGGCTGGTCGTGAACACCGGCCGCAACGGCGGCCAGACCGTGTTCCACCTGCACCTCCACCTGCTCGGCGGCCGGCCCATGCATTGGCCGCCGGGATAGGGCGGGCATCCAAGTCTTTGGCATCCGCGCTTTCGGAGCGACCCTTCCGGCCTCTGCCGAGCGGAAGCCTTCGGAAATTCCTTCGCAGACTCAGTCAGTTTCCGCTTTCCTGCCCGGCAGAGGCTCGGTGGGTCCCCCGCTCCTTCAGCACAGTCCGCCTCCAGCCTTGGCTGCCCTTTGGAAAGGTAAAAGAGTAATGCGTGCAGTGAGGGATCAGCCAGGCCACCCCTTGAAGAGAA
>JAGWTI010000066.1 GCA_028876065.1 Nitrospirota bacterium | reverse complement strand
CAACATCCCGTGGGCGCGCGTCAATTCCCGCAAGGCCTGCAAGAATTCGCTCCCCGGCGGGACGACCCCCATGTTGCCGGCCACCGGCTCCACGATGACGCAGGCCAGCTTGTGTCCATGGGCCTTGATCAGGCGTTGCACGCCCGCGATGTCGTTGTACGAGGCGGTCAGCGTATGGCGCGTGAAGTCCGCCGGCACGCCGGGGCAATCGGGAATGCCGAGCGTGGCCAGTCCCGAGCCGGCCTTGGCCAGCAGGTAATCGCTGTGTCCGTGGTAGCAGCCTTCGAATTTGAGAATGCCGTCCCGCTTGGTGTAGCCGCGGGCCAGGCGGATCGCGCTCATGACCGCTTCCGTGCCGGAGCTGACGAGGCGCACTTGCTCCATGGAGGGCAGGGCCTGGCCGATCATCTTGGCCAGCGTCACTTCCAATTCGGTCGGGGCCCCGTAGCTGGTCCCGTTGGCGGCGGCGCGTGTGATCGCGGCAACGATGGGCGCCGGCGCGTGGCCCAGGATCATCGGGCCCCAGGACAGGACGTAATCGATGAAGCTGTTGCCGTCCACGTCGTAGAGATGGGAGCCCTTCGCTTTTTTGATGAACAAAGGCTGGCCGCCCACGGACCGGAAGGCGCGGACGGGACTGTTCACCCCGCCGGGGATGTACTTTTGGGCCTCGACAAAGAGCTGTTTGGACTTGGTCGTTTTCATGGCTGATCGTTGATGGATGGTTGTCGTCGGATCGTGAAAAGCGGCGTGCACCCTAACATGCACCGGCACCGAGGTCAAGAATGGGAACCCCCCTTGCTCGCAGGGTGCGCTTCGTCTATTCTGCATCACAGTTCATGTTGAGCCTGTTGAGGGAGGACGGGGAATGGCCGAGCACGCTGCGCCGGGAGGCACCAGGAAAGAAACCGACAGTATGGGGGCGATCGAGGTTCCGAGCGACCGTTACTGGGGAGCCCAGACTCAACGTTCGTTGCACCACTTCGACATCGGACACGATGTCATGCCCCGCGAATTGATCCGGGCCTTCGGCATCCTCAAGCTGGCGGCGGCCGAGGTCAACCGCGACCTGGGCAAGCTGCCGGCGGACAAAGCCAAGCTGGTGGTCGCCGCGGCCCAGGAGGTGATCGAGGGGAAGCTGGACGATCATTTTCCGTTGCGCATCTGGCAGACCGGCAGCGGCACCCAGACCAACATGAACGCGAACGAGGTCATCTCCAACCGGGCCATCGAACTGGCCGGCGGCAAGATGGGCAGCAAGGACCCGATCCATCCCAACGACCACGTGAACATGTCCCAGTCCTCGAACGACACGTTCCCCACCGCCATGCACATCGCGGCGGCCGAGCAGCTCGTCCATCTGCTGATTCCCAAGGTCACGCAGCTGCGCGACGCGTTGGCGGCCAAGGCCAAGGCGTTCGCCGACATCGTGAAGATCGGCCGGACGCACCTGATGGACGCGGTGCCGCTCACGCTGGGGCAGGAGTTCTCCGGGTACGTGGCCCAACTCGACCAGGATCTCGAACGGCTGCGCGGCTCGTTGCCGCACATCTACGAGCTGGCGCTGGGCGGGACGGCGGTCGGCACGGGCCTCAACACCCATCCGGAGTTTGCCCGGCGGGGCGCGGAGAAGATCGCCGCCTATACCAAGCTGCCCTTCGTCTCGGCCCCGAACAAGTTTGCCGCCCTGGCCGGCCACGACGCCCTGGTGATGGCCAGCGGCGCGCTCAAGACCCTGGCCTGCTCCCTGATGAAGATCGCCAACGACATCCGCTGGCTGGGCTCAGGTCCGCGCTGCGGCCTGGCCGAGCTGATTCTGCCGGCCAACGAGCCTGGGTCTTCGATCATGCCGGGGAAGGTGAACCCGACCCAGAGCGAAGCGATGACGATGGTCTGCGTGCAGGTGATCGGGAACGATACGGCCATTTCGATGGCCGGCAGCCAGGGCAATTTCGAGTTGAACGTCTTCAAGCCGGTCATCATCCATAACCTGCTGCACTCGATCCGGCTGCTGGCGGACAGTTGCCGCTCCTTCACGGAGCATTGCGCGGTCGGCCTCGAGCCGGATCGGGCGCAGATTCAAAAAACCGTGACCAATTCCCTGATGCTGGTCACGGCGCTCAATCCCAAGATCGGCTACGACAAGGCGGCGAAGGTCGCCAAGAAGGCCTACGAGGAACGGACCACGTTGCGCGACGCCTGCCTGGCCCTGGGCTTCCTCTCCGGCGAAGAATTCGACGCGCTCGTCAAGCCGGACAAGATGCTCGGCCCCGAAGGGTAAGCCGTCCGGGATCGATTCGCTCTCCGAGAGACACACGCTTCATGCGCAAAGCCAAAATCGTCTGCACCATCGGGCCGGCCAGTCAGTCGCCGGCGGTGCTCGATCGGCTGATCGCGGCCGGGCTGGACGCGGCGCGGCTGAACTTCTCCCACGGGAGCCACGAATCCCACGCCCGCGCGATCGCCGCCGTGCGGGAGGCGGCAGCCGGCTGCGGGCGGGTGGTGGCGATCATCCAGGATTTGCAGGGTCCGCGAATCCGAATCGGAGCCTTGCCGGCGGCGGTCGAGGCCAAGGCGGGAGCCGAGCTGACCCTGACGCCAGAGGGGACATCCCCCGAGCCTGAGGGCGGGGCGCTCCGCCTGCCGGTGACCTACCCGGACCTGGCGCGCGATGTGAAGCCGGGCGCGCGGATTCTGATCAACGACGGGCTCGTCGAGCTGACGGTCGAGCGGGTGGTCGGAGAAGAGGTCCGTTGCCGGGTCGTCACCGGCGGCCTCATCGCGTCGCACAAGGGCCTCAACCTGCCGGGCACGACGGTCAGCGCGCCGGCGGTCACGGAGAAAGATCGAGAGGACCTTCGCTTCGGCCTGGCGCAAGGGGTGGATTACGTCGCCCTCTCGTTCGTGCGCGGACCGGAGGACATTGCCGCGGCCAGGCAAGTGATGGCGGAGCAGGGCAAGGACGTGCCCGTCATCGCCAAGATCGAGCGGGCCGAAGCGGTGGAGGCCTTGGAGGCGATCCTGGAGGCGGCCGACGGGGTGATGATCGCGAGAGGCGACCTGGGCGTGGAGTTGGAGCCGGAGGCGGTGCCGGTTCTGCAGAAACGCATCATCCAGGCCGCCAACCGACGCCGACGGCTGGTCATCACGGCCACGCAGATGTTGGAGTCCATGACGGAGCATCCGCGCCCGACGAGGGCCGAGGCGTCCGACGTGGCCAATGCGGTCTTCGACGGGACGGATGCCGTGATGCTCTCGGCGGAGACGGCGGCGGGCCGGTACCCGGTCGAATCCGTCCAGGTCATGGATCGGATCGTCCGGACCGCGGAAGAGAATCCCGCGGCGCGCCGTCCGCATGGCGAGGGGCGGGGAGGCACCTCGATTCCCGAGGCCCTGTGCGAGGCCGCGCTGCAGGCGGCCGAGGCGACCGGCTCCACCGCCATCGTGGCCTTCAGCGAGTCGGGGACCAGCGCGCGTCTCATGTCGAAGCAGCGGCCGGCGGCGCCGATCGTCGCGTTCACGCCGTTTGAGCCGGTGCGCCGGCGTATGGCATTGTATTGGGGGGTCCTTCCGCTGCCCATGCAACGGATCGCCGAGGCCGACGCCCGGGTGCACGAAGTCGAGCGGCGGCTGGCGGAGCAAGCGTTGGCGAAGCCGGGGGCGCGGATCGTCATCCTGTCCGGCACGCTGGTCGGACAGATCGGCGGGACGAATACCCTGAAAGTGCACGAAGTCGGGCCGGTGGCGGACCGGTAAGGAACGATGGTCTTGAAGCGGATTTTCCTCCTGGCTCTCTTGGTCGTCATTGCGCTGCCGGCGGCGGATGCGCCGGCGGTGATCGTCGATCTCAAAAAAGATCCGTCCTTGGCGGTCAAGGCCTACCTGAGCCTCGATCAGAAGGGGGCGCGGCTGGACGCCATGTCCTGGGAGACGCTCCGGCCCTACATCAATTGGACCCGGGAGCTCTCCTGGGGAATCGTGGTGGTGATCCAAGACTACGAGATCATCGAGGACATCAAGGCCTGGGAGGTCGTGAGCTTGGTGGACGTGTGGATTCCCGTCAAGTTCAAGGTGCTCGGCGCGATGGATTGGGACGAGGCCGTCTTCTATCCGGAGCCGCACGTGGAAGACGTCCGGTTTCACGTCAAAGTCGTGGGCGACCGGTGGCGGATCATGGAGCCGATCCTGCCGCCGCACGTCGGGCAGACGCGTCTGGTGAACCACGTGCGGGAAGCCATGTTGCAGGAAACCGACGCGGCCAAGCTGGCCATACTCACGGAACTGCGGGATAGCTTGAGGAAAGCCCAGGCACGATGACCAGGCCGACCACCCCGGTGGATCTCTTGATCTTCGACTTGGACGGCACGCTCATCGAGTCCAAGTGGGACATCGCCACCGCCGTCAATCTGACGCTCGGCGAGTTGGGCTTGCCGCTCCGCCCGCAGGAAGAAATCTTCGGCTTCGTCGGCGACGGCGTCAAGCGTCTGCTGCGCCTGTCGGTCGGCGAGCACAATCAGTCCCGCTACGACGAGGCGCTCAAGGTGTTCCGCGGCCACTATCTGGCCCATTGTCTCGACCGGACGAAGTTTTATGACGGCGTCGAGCCGGTCCTGGCCCACTTCGCCCGGAAGCAGAAGGCGGTCGCCACGAACAAGTCCATCGAGTACACGATGAAAATCCTCCAAGGCCTCGGCGCGCACCATTTCACCTACGTGGTCGGCGGCGACAACGGCTATGGGCTGAAGCCGGAACCGGGCATGCTGTTGAAGGTGATGGAGGAGCTCAACGTCGGCAAGGACCGGACGGTGCTCATCGGGGACAGCACGAACGACATCAACGGGGGCCACAACGCGGGCATCCGGGTCTGCGCGGTCGGCTACGGCATGGGGAACCGGGAAAAGATGGCCGCCTGCAACCCGGACTGGTTCATCGAACGGCCGGAAGAACTCATAGGACTCTTCGCATGACACATCGACGACCGTGGTTGGCGCTGCTCCTGCTCGCAGGCGTTTGCTGTCCTCCGTCCATCCAGGCGGCGGACGGACCGCAATCGAAGGGATTATCCGAACGGGTCATCGAACACCGGTTGAAGAACGGGTTGACGGTCCTGCTGGTGGAGCGGCACGAGAGCCCGGTTCTGTCCATCAATATGACCTTCGGCGTCGGCGGGATCAACGAACACACCGGCATCACCGGCGTGGCGCATCTCTACGAACACATGGCCTTCAAGGGGACCAAGACCCTGGGCACGAAGGATTACGCCAAAGAACGGCCTCTGCTCGACGAGCTGGACCGGCTCAATGCGGAGATCGAAGCGCTGCGGGAAGAGCTTCGGGCCGAAGGCCGGCAGGACTCTCCCGCCTTGCAGCACAAACGGCGGGCGTTCAAAGACCTGCAGGACAAGGCCGACGCCTTGGTCGTGGGCAACGAGATGTCCTTGCTCTACCAGCGCCACGGGGCGGTGGGGCTGAATGCGTCCACGGGCAAGGATGTCACGCGCTACACCGTCAGCCTGCCGGCCAACCGGCTGCCCCTCTGGGCCGCCATCGAATCGGACCGGATGGCCAATCCGGTCTTGCGGGAGTTTTACAAAGAGCGGGCCGTGGTGATGGAGGAGCGCCGGCTGCGGACGGAGGACAGTCCCAACGGCCTCCTCTTCGAGACTTTCGCCGCCGCGGCGTTCCAGGCCCATCCGTACGGTTTCCCGACGATCGGCTGGAGCTCGGACATTCTCGCCTTGACGCCGGCGGAAACGGAACGGTTCTTCCGCACCTACTACGGGCCGAACAACGCCGTCGTGGCCGTCGTGGGGGACATCACGCCTTCCGAGGTGATCGCCTTGATCGAACGGACCTTCGGCGCCTTGCCCGTGGCCCCGCCGCCGCCTCCGGTCGTCACCGTCGAACCGCCGCAGAAGGGCGAGCGGCGCGTCGACGTGGAGTTCGAGGCCGAGCCGATCCTGCTCCTGGGCTATCACAAACCGGCCCTGGGCCATCCGGACGATTTTGTCTTCGACGTGCTGGACTCGGTCCTGTCGGAAGGCGTGACCTCGAGGCTGTACCAGAAGCTCGTGCGCGAAAAACGACTCGCCGTCTCCGTCGGCACCGACTCCGGGTTCCCCGGCCTCCGCGATCCCAACTTGTTCGTGATCAGCGCGGCCCCCCTCGCCCCGCACACGACGGCCGAGCTGGAAGCCGCCATCGAGGAAGAACTGGCGCGGCTCAAGACCGAGCCGGTGACGGCCAAGGAGTTGGAAAAGGTCTTGAACCATCTGGACGCCTCCCTGGTCCGGTCGCTCCGCTCCAACAGCGGGCTGGCCTCGCAACTCGCCTTCTTCCAGGCGGTGGCCAGGGACTGGCGTTATCTCCTGAAGGTGCGCGACAAGATTGCGTCGGTGACGCCCGCCGACGTCCAGCGGGTGGCCGCTCGCTATCTGGTCAAGCCCAACCGGACCGTGGCGACGCTGGTCAAGCCGGCTGCGCCCAAAGACGTGGCACGATAGACATGCAGCGCGAAAGGGACATCGTGACGAAGACGAGGATGCACAACATCGTAGGGCTCCTGTTGGCGCTGGCTCTCTGTCTCGGCATCGGAGCGCCGATCGCCGGCGCGCAGGACGATCCGAGGACGATGCAGTTCGACACGGTCCAGTTTACCCCGCCGGAGCCGGAGCGGGTGGTGTTGGAAAACGGCATAGTCGTGTACTTGCTGGAAGACCACGAATTGCCGCTGGTCACGATCACCGCCACGATGCAGGCCGGCGCCTGGCTGGACCCGGCGGACAAAGTGGGCCTGGCCGGCCTGACCGGCGTCACGATGCGGACGGGCGGGACCAAGCACATGTCCGCCGAGGAAGTGGACCAGGAGCTGGAGCAACTGGCCGCGGCCGTCTCGGTCGGCATCGGCACCGAATCCGGATCGGCCATGCTGGACGTGTTGAAGAAAGACCTGCCGCGCGGCCTGCGCATCTTCGCCGACATCCTCATGGCCCCGGCGTTCGATCCGAGCCGGGTCGAGCTGGCCAAGCTGCAGGCGATCGAGGGCATCCGCCGGCGCCAGGACCAGCCGCAATCCATCGCCGGGCGCGAGTTCGCCAAGTTGATCTATGGAGCGGAGCACCCCTTCGCGCGCGAAAGTTCCGTGGCGTCGGTGACCAGGATTACCCGCGAAGACCTGGCCGCTTTCCATACCCGCACCATCCATCCCAACGGGATCATCCTGGGGGTGACGGGGGACTTCGACAAAGGCCCGATGCTGGCGGCGCTGCGCGAGGCGTTCGGAGCCTGGCCGAAAGGGACGGTGCCGGCGATCACGCTGCCGCCGATTCAGGCGGAACAAGCCCATCAAGGGAAGCGCCTCGTGCGGGTGGTCGGCAAAGGGAGCCAGCAGACCCATCTGCGGGCCGGCCACCTCTCGATCAAGGAGAGCGATCCCGACTATCCGGCCGTGTCGCTGCTCAACGACATTCTGGGCGGGAGCGGGTTCCGCAGCCGCTTGTTTCAGGATGTGCGGACCAAGCAAGGGCTCGCCTACTCGGTGGGCAGCTCGCTCCGGGCCGGGGTGCGCGAACAGGGGGTCTGGGGGATGCGCGCGGAAACCAAGCTGCCCTCGACGCAAGAAGTCGTCAGCCGCCTGGTCGCCAACATGGAACGGCTGCAGAAGGAACCGGTGACGGATCGGGAACTGGCGGAAGCGAAGGAGGCCTACGTCAACTCTTTCGTGTTCTCGTTCACCAGCGCCTCCAGCATCGTGAACCGCCTGATCGGCCTGGAATATGACGGCCTGCCCAAGGACTTTCTCCAGCAGATGCGGGACAAAGTCGTGAAGCTCACGAAAGACGACTTGCTGCAAGCGGCCCGCAAGCATCTCCATCCGGACCAGCTCCGCATTCTGGCGGTCGGTCAAGCCGATGCCCTGCCGCAAGTGCTGTCGGGGTTCGGCGAGGTGAAGGAGATTAAACTGTCGCCTGAAGGATGAGGGAGGCGGCTGGCGAACGGCGCGTGCGCTCGGCGGCGGCATGATGCATTGATGTCATCGGGTCACCGTGAGGCGTACTGTTGGCCGCTCGCCTGATCGGAATAGCAGAACGGCTCGCGGCCCTCTCGCGGCTATTGACGCACAGTTCCTGCCATACCGTCCGCCTCGGCCCGCATCCGTTCCATCCGCATGCGGAGAGAGGGAAAGGGTAAGGGGACGCGTCGCTGAGGGACCTGTCCCCTTTGGAGGAGAAAAATACAATGGCACTACAAGATATGCCATTTAAGGGGAAAACCAAAGGTGAAGGAGTTGGTTGCTATTGTGAAACCCCAGCAATGCGAGTTGTGGATGACTTCAAAAAGGAATCCATTCCCAACGATGCACTTGTAAGTTCGTGTTGTTGGAGTTGGATCTGCACGGTTCAGGGACGGTTCTTACAACCGATGAATGAGAATACAAATAAAATGTGGAGTGAGCTTTGCAGTAGAAGGAACAATCTGAGAAGGCGCAGACATTGATTAATGGAGCAACAGAAATTCGAGTTACGGCGGTACAAGGAAATATCTCAGAAGCAGAGGTCCGGACGATTGTGCATGCGGCTGAGTGTGCTAGACTGGAGTTGTTCGGCGCGTGAAACTTGAAGGGATTGCGGCACGGAAGGAGGCTTCTATGAGCCCTGAAGCCAAGAAACTATTGGACGATGCGCTCCAGTTACCGACGTCTGCCCGCGCGGCGTTGGCCGCTCACCTCCTTCAGAGCCTCGACACCGAGGTGGATGAAGGGGCGGAGGCAGCCTGGAGCGCGGAGATTGCAAAACGGCTGAAGGATCTGGAAACCGGAAAGGTCAAGACGATTCCCTGGTCGGAAGCCCGAAGCCGGATCATGGGTCTATCGAGTGAATCCCGTCGCGCTTGAGTTTCATCCCGATGCGATCGCCGAAGCCAGGGCGGCTCGAGAGTGGTACACATATCAAAATCCCGCTGCCGGTGAAGCCTTTGTCGCCGAATTGGATCAGGCGATCGCGCTGATCGGCGATCACCCAAACCGGTGGCCTTCTTACGATCATCGTACCAGACGCTATCTCCTTCGTCGCTTTCCGTACAGTATCATCTATCGCGCAGAGGAACACCGGATTATCGTCGTTGCGGTGGCCCATGGTCGTCGAAAACCTGGGTACTGGCGGAAGAGGTAGGAAATCCTCGTGGCCGCCGCACTGCTCCACGTCTCAGTCGTGCAGGGAAGTATTTTGGAGTCCCACGTCGAAGCGATTGTGAACGCGGCCGACAGCTGTCCCCGCGCTCATACGGCGATTTCGAATTGGATGCGCTCGTAGGGGACGGTCGGGGTAACCGAGTCGCGGGCATGCGCGCCCGGCGCCAGGTGAACCAAGCCGAGATTGCTCAGGAGCGTCAAATCTGCGTGGACATTCTTGAAATTCCGTTTCGTCAGTTTCGCCAGCGCGGCAATGGATGGCGGGCGACGGGTTCTGATCAGGTGGAGCAGGGTCAAGCGCGAGGGCGTGAGCACCTGGCGCATGGCCTCCACGCTTACGAAAAATGTTCCGGTGCGTTTGGCAACCTTTTGTCCCGCCTGAAGCGCCTTCAGGGTTGACCCGAACTCGCGCAACCCTTCCTCCAACGTCCGAACCCCGACTTTGATCCGTTTGGCTTTCATGGTCCTAACTCCTTTTTGATCGTTCCCACGTCCCGGAGAAAGTCCTCGATCAACCGGTCAACGGTGGTAAAGGCGTACGGCCCCGTGTCGGATCGGTAATGCCGATGGTCGCCCTTACGCTCATGGTTGTCGTAGCCGACCAATTGGTTGCCGCCATGGATCTAGACCAGGGAATATTTGAACCCGTGCGGTGCGCTCGCGGTCTTTGGCACATCATAGGCCTTCATTTCCACCAGTCCTCCCTGTTCGTCAACGTATCTCGTATGGAGGACCAGCCTGGCCTTTGCCATATGGTAATAGACACCATATTAAGAGAAGGTGTCAAGGACTCGCATCCCGTACATCTTGATTGACCGGTTCCGCGCAGGGTACTGTGGACTCGACGATGGCTCCCGGGCGACGAATACCAATGGGCACAGACTCTCTCCACATCACCGTCGTGCAGGGAAGCATTTTGGAGTCCCACGTCGAAGCGATCGTGAACGCGGCGAATAGCTTGGGCTATATGGGCGGGGGCGTGGCCGGGGCGATCAAGCGGGTGGCGGGAGTCGAAGTGGAGCAGGAAGCGGTGAGGCAGGCGCCGATTCCGATGGGGAGCGCGGTGCTGATCTCCGGCGGCGCAACGAAGTTTGCCCACATCATCCACGCGCCGACGATGCCGCAGCCGGGCATGGCCATTCCGACGGCGAACGTGGCGCTGGCGGCGAGGGCGGCGCTACGATTGGCCGACGAGAAGGGCTTCGCCTCGATCGCGCTTCCGGGCATGGGCACGGGGGTCGGCGGTGTGGCCCATGCCGAAGCCGCGGCAGTCATGCTCAAAGAGATCAAGGAATTTCAGGGAAAGTCTTTGCGCTCCGTGATTCTGGTGGACGTGGCCCCGGCGATGATAGAAGCCTGGAACGGGAACTTATAGCAGTCAGCGATCAGCCTTCAGCACTCAGCTTAGGCTCTGCACCCTTCCGATGGGGCTGAAAGCTGAAGGCTAAAGGCTGACGGCTTCTTTATGGGATTAGAAGACGACTTCTGCGACATCATCAAGAAGGCCCGCACGGGGCTGGGGCTCTCGATCGGCGAGGTGGCCGAAAAGAGCGGCATCAGGCCTGACGCTGTTACGGTGCTGGAGCGGGCCGGACGGACACCGACGAGAGAAGAAGTCACGGTGCTGGCGGCGGTGTTGGGTCTCAGGACCGAGCCGTTGATCCAGATCGCACTGGAGGGGTGGCAGCCGGCCGGCCCTCCGGCGCTCGCTTGCGTCGAAACGGTGCTCGGGGATGTCGGCGGGTACCAGGTCAAGGGCTATGTGCTGTACGATGGGGGCGAGGCCATCATGGTGGACACGGCCTATCATGCCGAGGCCATGCTGGATGTCGTGAGCCGGAAAAACCTGACGCTGAAAGCCGTCTGTCTCACGCACGGCCATTCCGACCATGCGGACGGGTTGGACGTGATCCTGCAGCATCTCCAGGTGCCGGTCTATATCGGCCGCGAGGATGTGAAGCTCCTTCCGTGGAAGCCGCCGCAGAAGCTGATGGCTCCGTGCGAGGATGGCCGCACGATCGCGGTGGGCGGTCTGACCGTGACCTGTGCGACGACGCCGGGGCATACGCCGGGCGGCATCTGTTATCGGGTGCAAGGGGGCGAGCGCGACATCTGTTTCGTCGGGGACACGCTCTTTGCCGGCTCGATCGGAAGGGCCAATCCCGCGACGCTCTATCCGGCGCATCTGGCATCGGTGCGGAAGCGGGTGTTGACACAGCCGGCGCCGGTGGTACTCTTGCCGGGCCACGGTCCTGCCACGACGGTAGGGGAAGAACTGGTTCATAACCCCTTTGCGGAGGGGAGCGTATAGCCGATGGCTGGGAGCAAGAGCCTGTGGCAGATGGCGAATGGCAGATAACTGAAGGTGGGGGATCTCAAGCTCTTTTGCGATTCGCTATCAGCTATAGGCCATAAGCCATCAGCTCTTATTGAGTGAACCATGGACGACGAGCGGCCAGATCCGAACGACCCGGTCACGCAGAGGATCTCTGCGCGGGAGGAACAAGGGTACGCCGTGGTTCCGATGGATGACGATCCGGAGCCGCCGCCTCGCTCCTCGGTCGCCGTTCCGATCGGCCTGTTTTGCGCGACTGTCTTCACCACGCTCTGGGCCGGAGCCTATCAGACCAACACGAGCCCGTTGCTCGGCGCCTGGCAGTTTTTGGTCAACGATCCGGCGTCCCTCTGGAAGGGCCTGCCCTTTGCCGGCACCCTGTTGGGTATTTTGGTAATGCACGAGCTGGGACACTATGTCCTATCCCGCATCCACGGCGTGCCTGCATCCTTCCCCTTGTTTATTCCCGGCCCCCCGCACTTTATCGGGACGTTCGGCGCCATCATTCGCATGCGCGGGCCGATCCTGAACCGCAAGGCCCTGTTCGACATCGGCGTAGCCGGTCCGATCGCCGGTTTTGTCGTGGCGGTGGTTGCGCTGTTCGTGGGGCTGAACCTCTCGCAGGTGGTCAAGGACGAACATACCTTCGGCCTGCACCTGGGCGAGCCGCTGCTGCTGCAATTCGTCTCCTGGCTCGTGCTCGGTCCGCTGCCGGAGGGCTATGACGTGCTGTTGCATCCGGTCGGCTTCGCCGCCTGGTTCGGCCTCTTCGTGACCTCGTTGAACCTGATTCCCATCGGGCAGTTGGACGGGGGGCACGTGGCCTATGCCCTCTGGGGCGAGCGGCAGAGGACGATGGCTCTGGCGATCCTGCCGATCCTGCTCGTGCTGGGGTTCGTGGGCTGGCGCGGCTGGTTTCTCTGGGCGGGGATGGCCGGGTTGCTGGGCTTTGCCCATCCGCCGGTCATGGATCCGGAAGCGGCCCTCGGGAAGACCCGCATCTGGGTCGGCTGGGGCGCGCTGGCGATCTTTGTTCTGACCTTCGCGCCGGTGCCCTTCTCCTTCCATTGACAGGCCGTTGACAAATGCCTCTCAGCGGCGTGAGCCGGCCGGTCTGTTCCAGATTTCTTGCCGGGAAAAGCAAGCGGGCTTATACTGCGGGAGCCAAAGGCAAAGGGCCTTGTACGGAGCGGCGCAATCCGCCCACTGGTGCGGCGACGGGGTGGGGTTCTCGATGGAAATCACGGTTGTCCGAGACGCCATTTCACGAGGCGAATTGGCGGAGATGGCAAAGCGGCAATTCGGTGACCTGGTGAAAGCCGTGGTGGATGTGGAGCGTGGCATCATGGCGGTCGGAGGGGAACTTCATGCGGACGAGGAGGCGGTCCTCTTGGATCAGGGGTCCGCACAACGACATCTGTGGGGCATCAACCTCTACCCGGAGAAACCGCCTGACGAATGGATCGAGTTCGACTCCATGATCAACGTGCGGCCGTCGCACGGGAACCGGTCGAGAGACGTGGAAAGCCCGGAAATACGGCAAACTATCGTGCGCATCGTCAACCGATTAGTGCGGGGCTGAGCCGATGGCTGTGCAACATGCAAGCTTGGCCGCAGGGCGTTGGCAGACGCTGTCGTTGGCGGAGCAGATGGCCAACGTCGGCAGCGAAGTGGCCCGCGTTCGCCGCTGGCAGGGGAAAGATGCGCAACTGTGCGAGCATGCGTTCGTGCGCGCCTTGGAGCTCCTCGATCTGACGATCGGCGACCCGCGGTGGAAGGGGCGCAGGAAGGAGCTCACGCGCGCGCGGGAATGCTTGTGCGATGCGATGCTGGGCGGGCGCGGGTACGGGAGCGACCTGGAGAGCCTGGACCGCTATTTCCTTGCGTTCGCCCTGGCTGCCCGCGCCAACCGGTGAGGTCGCCTCTTCTGGCATGCGTGCGCGGTCGGCAGTTGGTGATATTCGCGCCAACCTTCGCGCCGGTGCCGTTCTCGTTCCATTGACGACGGCGAAAGCCGTCAGACGCCCGTCGGCTCGCCTACGAGGACGATGCCCTCTTCATAGGCCGTCCTGACGATCCCGATCTCCTCGCGTTTCCGCGCATACTCTTCCGGCGTATAGCAGAGGAGATCGACACCGAAATCGAGCCCCAGCGCCTCGATGACGCGAGCCGGCCGATCCAGCCACCGTAGGGCCTTGAACGAATCGGAAACGATCACGAGGTCCAAGTCGCTGTGAGCCAACCCTTCTCCCCGAGCACGAGACCCGAACGCGATGACCATCGTCGGGTGGAACGTCGCCACGAGTTTGGGCAGGAACTCAGAGCAAAATCGTGCTAGCCGCTCGTCTGTTTTCGTAGCCATGAAAAAATCGCCTCGCCGGCCGCCACCTTAGCTTCGGCCGTCTCTCGGTCGTACACTTCGTAGGGGATACCGTTCGCCGCGTCAGGGTAGCGGGCGGTCGTATAATCGGCCGTCAGGTTGACGAGATGCTTGCGCAGTGCTGCCGGCACACCCAATGCGTCTCCCAGTTCGGTCAGCGAATGCGTGTGCGGAGCTGCTTCCTTCTTCACGATCATCCAATAGGCTTTCAGGTACTTTTCGACCGCCTGCTCGGTCAGGAACGCCGCAACCTCGTACGCTTCGATGCTGACGTTCTTTCTGGCGTTCTCCAAGTCCCGCTCTGCCTGTTTGATGAGTCGCTGTACTTCAACGCGCATGATAGTCCGACATTGTAGCAATACCCGGCAGGGATGGCAAAAAAAGGCGTAACATCGGTTTCCCTGCCTTGCCGAGAAAAACAGAGGGGCTTATACTGCGGGCGCCTATCCGTGTTCTTATTCAGAGCTGTCTAAGCTATAGTTGGGGCAAGACGCTGATATGAGGGTGAGAGCCATAAGAATATTGGTTGGGTATTGGTTTCTTCTCTGTGGGGTTCAGTTCGGTATGCTTGGGGTTGTTGGCCTCTCGAGTTCCTTGTCCGCCGCCGAACGATTCACTCTCGTGCTCGACGGGGCCGGGGTGAAGGACAATCAGACCGGGCTGATTTGGGAGCAGGCACCGGACTTGGAGCACGACGTCTGGAGCCGGTCGGTCGAGCGCTGCGCCGCCAAGAGGGTCGGCGGCAGGAGCGGCTGGCGGGCGCCGACGATTCAGGAGATGAAGACGCTCATCGATCCGTCCCGAAAAGACCCGGCCCTGCCGCCCGGCCATCCCTTTTCGAACATCAAGTCGGCCATCTATTGGACCGCCACGCCCCATCCCACCGACGACATCGTGGCCTGGCAGGTCAGTTTCTTCTCCGGCGAGCCGGTGACCGACCAGAAGTCCGGGACACGCCGCATGTGGTGTGTGTTGGGTGGCTCAGCCAAGTAGCCGATCCGTCACCCTCCAAGGGGCGGCGATGCCGACGGCGGACGGAAAGGCGAGGGCATCGGCTGGGCTTGCGGCGCTGAGTCCCAGCCCCCGCCCAGCGCCTTGAAGAGCGTCACCATGTCGGTCAGCCTGGCCCGCTCCGTCTGGACGAGCTGGGTTTCGGCGGCCAGCAGGCTCCGTTCCGCCTCCAGCACGTCCAGGTAGTTGACCATCCCCTCGCGGTAGCGGATCTGCGCCAGCTCCAGGGCCGTCTCCGAGGCCTTGACCTGCTCGCGCTGGCGGTCCCGCTGCTCCGTCCGGGACCGGATGGAGACCAGCTGGTCCGCCACTTCCCGGAAGGCGTTCAGGATCGTCTGCTGATAGGTCTCCAGCATCTGCTCGTATCGGGCCTCGGCCTGGTCCAGGCGCGCCACGTTGGTGCCGCCCAGGAAAATGGGGAGCGTGACCGCCGGACCGATGCTGTAGGTGCGGCTGTTGCCGTTGAACCAGTTGGAGAACTCGACGCTCTGCAATCCGCCCTGGCCGGTGATGGACAGGGCGGGAAAGAAGTAGGCGCGGGCCTCGCCGATTCGCGCGTTGGCCGCGATGAGCGTCCGCTCCGCCTGCAGAATGTCGGGCCGCCGTTCCAGCAATTGCGAAGGCAGGCCGACCGGAATCTCCGGCTGGGCCGCCACCGTGCGGAGCGGCTTGGACGGGAGCGACAGGGAACCGGGCGTGGCGCCGGTCAGCACCTCGATCCGGTGCAGCTCGACGGCGCGCAGCCGTTGGAACTCGGGGATCTGGGCAGCGCTCTCCGCCACCAGCACCTCGGCCCGCTTCACGTCCAGCTCGGAAGCCAGGCCGACGGAGGCGCGGCTTTGAATGATGCCCAGGGAATCCTTGCGCACCGCCAGGTTCTTGTCGGCGATCGCCACCTGCTCGTCCAGTTCGCGCAGCCGGAAATAGGCCTGTCCCAGGTCCGAGATCAACGCCAGGGCCACGGCCCGGTGGTCCTGTTCCAGCGCGCCGGCCTCGGCCGAGGCTGCTTCCATGCCGCGTCGGATGCGGCCCCAGAGGTCCAATTCCCAACTCAAGTCCGCGGCGGCATTCCAGAGGTTGAACCCGGTGCCGGGTGTCGCGAAGGTCTGCGGAGCCGCACGGCCGGAGGCCAGGCCGAGTCCGGCCAGGGTGTTTTTGGAAATCTCGATGCGCGAGTATTGGCTCTGGACGTTGACCTGCGGGTAGAGTCCGGCGCCGGCCGCCATCAGGGCGGCGCGCCCCTCCAGCACCCGGGAGGCGGCCCGGCGCACGTCGTGGTTGCGTTCGAGCGCCTGCTCGATCAAGCCGTTCAGTTCCTCATTCTGGAACTCCCGCCACCAGCGGGCTTCCGGAAGCCTGCCGGTGGCCATGGGCGCGCCGGCTTGGTCCTTGCCGATGCCCATCGCGTCCCAGCCAGCCGGAACCGCAAGGTCCGGCTTTTTATAATTTTCGCCCTGCACGCAGCCCCCGAAGGCGAGAAGGACGACAACGCCGCCGACGCAGCTCGCTGCGCGCGATAGTGCTCGGTCCCTCCTCATGGGGCTTTCCCCGGCTCTTGGGCCGGCGGCGGCGTCGCCGCGCCCCCGTCCCGCTTGATGAACACGTCCACCTGTTGTCCGGCGTAGACCGGAAAGGGTGGGCGCGCGAAATGGTAGATGATCTGGAGCACGCGGGTATCCACCCGTTCCGTGTTGTCGCCCGTCAAAGACTTCTTGGGCACGATGTAGGGCTCGATGCGGGCGAAGGTCAGCGGGATCGCCTGCTTCGTCGAGCCCTTGAGGTAGGCGACGCCGGGATTGCCGGCCTGCACCAACGGCGCGTTGACTTCGTCCACATCGGCGCGGACCTGCAGCCGATGGGTTTCGCCGAGGAGGAGCAACGCCTCCGCCGCGCCGGGGGTGGCATACTCGCCCGCGCGCACGTTGACTTGCAGCACCGTGCCGGACCGGGGCGCGCGCACCGTGAGCCGCTCCAGCAGAATCTTCGTCTCGTCGCGCTGGGCGACGGCCTGGATGAGATCCGCCTCGTTCCGCACGAGCACCCGCTGGTTCGCCTCCATCGCGTACCAGGTCCGTTTCACGTCGTCCTCGCTTACGGCGCGCCGATCGTGCACGGCCTGGAGCCGCTTGTACTGGACCTGCAGGTCTTCCAGCCGATTCCGCTGTTCCTCGATCCGCGCCTCGGCCGGTGCGATAGCCGCCTGGCGGACGGCGAGCTGCGCGCGCAATTCCCGGTCGTCCAACTGGAGCAAGGGCGCATCCAGGTCCACCTGGTCGCCCACTTTCACGAACACCTTGGTGATCAGTCCGGCGGCCGGCGGGGCGATCCGCACGTTCTCGTTCTCCGCCTCGATGATGCCGGAGGCGGCCACGGTGGTTGCGTAGGGACTCGTCGGCGGCGGTTCGATGGGCGTCGGCATCGGCTCCTGTTTCTTGGCCGCCATCAGAATCCAGGTCGTGAACAGGAGCCCCACCAGGGAGGCCCAGACGCTGAGTCGCGTGAGCACGATCATGACGGTGACTCCTCCGGAGCGGGCGGGGGCTCCGTGGATGCCGCGTCCGCTCCGGGCGCTCCGCGGGAGTGCGCCGCCGGCACGCTATGCACGCGGACGATCCGTCCGTCCGTCAACTCGGCGATCCGGTCGCCGAAATGGAAAATCCGGCTGTCGTGCGTCACCACGATGACCGCCCGACCCGGCGAGCGGCCGACATCGCGGAGGATGGCCATGATTTTCTGGCCGTTCTCTCCGTCCAGGGCCGCGGTCGGCTCGTCGCAGATCAGGAGCCGCGGCTCGGAGACCAGGGCGCGGGCGATGGCGACCCGCTGCTGCTGCCCGCCGGACAACTTGGCCGGCACGAACTCCGTCCGATCCCCCAACCCCACCGTCTCCAGCATCGTCCGCGCGCGGCGGATCGCGTCCTTCTTGGGCGTCCCATGGATGAGCAGGGGCACGGCCACGTTTTCGGCCGCCGTCAGGGCCGGCAACAAATTGAACTGTTGGAAGATGAACCCCATCGTTCGTCCGCGAAACGTGGTTTTCTTCCCGCCGGGTAGCTGCGGCAGCGGGACGCCCAGCACGTCCAACTGTCCTGCGTCGATGTCCAGGATGCCGGCAATGACCGACAGCAGGGTCGTCTTGCCGCCGCCGGATTCGCCCACCAGCAAGAGCAATTCGCCCATGCGGACATCCAGATCGATGCCCTTCAGGACGGTGACTTTGGTGTCGCCGGCGCCGAACGACTTGACGACGCCGCGGACCCGTACGGCGGGCGGGGGCCCTTCGGGCGCTTCTCCCGCATGTACCGTGGCTGTCGGCATGTCCCGTTCCATCGCTCCTCCGTCACCTGAACACGATGGCCGGCTCCAGCTTGGCCAGCTTGATGATGCTGATCGAGGCCGAGAAGGTGCAGATGGCCAGCAGGGAGCCGAAGACGATCCAGAGCAAAGGCCAGGTCTCCGAAAACGGCAGCTGGCCTTTGGACGCGGCCAGCGTGCCGAACAAGGTGGCCAGGCCGATGCCGATACCGAATCCGATGATCCCCACGGTAAAAGCTTGCAGGATGATCATGCGGGCCAGCGCGAAGGTGCTGGCCCCCATGGCTTTCAGCGCTCCGAACTGCTTGAGGTTTTCGACCGTGAACAAATAGAAGGTCTGCCCGGCGATGGCCATGCCTACGATGAACCCCAGCAGGATCGTGGTGCCGAAGTTGATGCCGATGCCGGTGTTCTTCAGCACCCAGACGATCGTCTTCCAGCCGAATTCCTCCTGGGTGAAGGCGCCCAGGCCCGTCTGCTCGGCGATGCGCTCGGTCACCGCCTCCACCGGTTCGTTGTCCCTGGCCTTGGCCAGCACGTAGGAGAGCAGGCGGCGTTCCGGCGGGGCATAGGCCGTGGCCCGCTCGAAGGTCGCATAGACGGAGGGGATGTTCTGGAAGTCCTTCTGCACGTGGGCGATGCCCACGATGCGGGCCTTCCGGTCGTTGATCTCGAAGATCGTGCCGACCTTGATCACCTCCGGCCCGCCCATCCGTTCCACCGCCCACTGGTCCACCACGACCGCGTCCGGCGTCCGCAGGTCTTCGATGCGGCCTTCCTCCATGTGGGCCGGACGGCCGATGAGGGTCGAGGCGTCCAGGCCCATGAGCGTGATCTGGTGATACTCGCCGTTGGCCAGGCGGGCCCGGCCCACGCCCCGGTAGAGCGGTACGGCCCACTCGACGCCCGGTACGCTCCGTACCCGCTCCACGGTGGTGGGGGCGATGGGTTTCACCTCCGCCACCTGGCTGATGTTCGGGTCCGTCACCCAAATCTGGACGTTGAGGTTGCTGATCCCGGACTCCGACCAGATCATCAGGCCCCAGAAAATGGAGCCTTGTTGCACGATCAGCATGACGCAGAAGGTCAAGCCGCAAAGCAGCATCAGGTACTTGGCCCGATCGCCGAAGAGCATCTTGAGCGCGACGTAATTCATCGGGTATCGAAGTCTTCGCCCGGATAGTCCGGCGGAAAGGCCACCACGCGCGGCGGCCTGGGAATCGCCGGCGTGTCGTGCCGGTGAAAAAAGAACGTACAGAGCTTGGCCACCGGGCACCCATGGTCCAACGCCGTGGTCCAGAAACGGCGGACATG
>JAGWTI010000005.1 GCA_028876065.1 Nitrospirota bacterium | reverse complement strand
TTGACGAGGCTGTCGATGGCCTGGACGAGAATCGTCCCCTCCCGGCCCTTGATGTCGCACGACCCTTCGATCTTGCCCTGCTTCTCGCCTTGCACCTGCATATACGCGGGACTTGGCATGATGGCTCTCCTTCGTTGAGTGAACCGCGATGATGAATGACCCCGCCCTGGGACGTATTATTGCTTTTCGAGCTTGCCCACGAGCGAGAGCGTGAATGAGGCTCCCATGTATTTGAAATGCGGGCGGACCTTCAGTTCCACCTTGTACCAGCCCGGATCGCCCTCCACATCCGAGACCACGATCTCGGCCTGGCGCAACGGCCGCCGACTCCGGACACCCGGGGCGGGGTTGTCCATGTCCGCGACGTACTGACGCAGCCAGTTGTTCAACTCCAGCTCCAGATCGCCCCGTTCCTTCCAGGTGCCGATATTCTCCCGCTGCAGCACCTTGATGTAGTGGGCCAGCCGGCTCACCACGAAGACGTAGGGCAACTGCGTGCCGAGCTTGTAGTTGAGTTCGGCTTCCTTCCCTTCCTTGCTCTGTCCGAAGGTCTTGGGCTTCTGGCAGGAATTGGCCGAGAAGAAGGCCGCGTTGTCGCTGTTCTTGCGCATGGTCAGCGCGATGAAGCCCTGTTCGGCCAGCTCGAACTCGCGCCGCTCGGAGACGAGGATCTCCGTGGGAATCTTCGTCTGGATCTCCCCCATCGCCTCGTAGTTGTAGATCGGCAGGCCTTCGACCGCGCCGCCGCCCTGCGGGCCGATGATGTTCGCGCTCCAGCGGTACTTGGCGAAACTGTCCGTGAGGCGCGAGGCGAAGGCGAAGGCCGCATTGCCCCAGCAGAACTGCTCGTTCTTCGTGGCCTCTTCGTTGTACACGAACTTCTTGGCCGGCACGGTGGCGGCTCCGTAGGGAACCCGCAACAGGAAATGGGGCAGCGCCAGCCCGACGTAGCGCGCATCCTCCGACTCGCGGAAGGAATTCCATTTCGTGAACTGCGGCATTTCGAACACCGCCGACAGGTCCTTGAGGTTGGGCAGCTGCGAGAAGTTCTCGATGCCGAAAAATTCCGCTCCGGCGGCGGCGATGAACGGCGCATGGGCCATGGCCGCCACGCTGGCGCACTTTTCCAGCAGCGCAATGTCCTGCGTGCCGGGTCCGAACTCGTAGTTCGCCACGATGGCGGCAAAGGGTTGGCCGCCGAACTGCCCGTACTCGGCCGAATAGACCGTCTTGTAGAGGCCGGACTTCATCACCTCCGGCGCATCCTCGAAGTCCGCCAGCAGCTTGTCTTTGGCCACGCTCATGATCTGGACTTTGTTGTTCTCGCGGAAATCCGTGCGGTCCACCAGATACTTGAGCGAGCGCCAGGACGACTCCAGCTTCTGGAAATCCGGATGGTGCAGGATGGCGTCCACTTGCTTGCAGAGCTTCTGGTCCAGCGTCTTGATCATGTCGTCCACCAGGGCCGGTGTGACTTTCTCGACCGCGCGCTGCGGCTCCAGCAATTCCGTAATGAACGCCTGGAGCCCTTGCTTGGTGATCGAAAAGGCCTCCGAGCCAGGCTTCAGCTTCGTGGTCTCCACCAACTGGTCCAGCAAGGAGGGCTGGGCGGCCGCCGCCGCTTGCTCAGGTGTGCCTTCCTGCTTTTTCTCATCAGCCATGGTGTCCCCCCATCTCAATAGAAGTAGTAGCGGCGTCCCGCAAACCCGTGTGCGCCTGAGCGGGAGCCCCCCCGCTCAGGGCCTCCGCACTCGCGTCGGAGCGTGCCTGCGTCATTTGTCCTGAATGCCCAGTTCCTTCAGCAACCGCTGTTTGGTGCCCTCGTCCTTGACGAGCTCCTGAATCTTCTTGCGGAACTCCGGCGCGTTGCCCAGCGGGCCCTTCAGCGCCTTGAGCGCGTCGCGCAAGGCGATCAGGTTTTTCAGTTCCGGCACCTTCTCCACGATCGCGTCCGGCTCGAAGTCCTTCAACGACTCGAATTTCATCGCGACCGCCAACTGCTCGTCTTTGGCCTTCTCGTCCAGCCGATTCGGCACCGACAGATCCAACGACAGCTTCTGCCCCTTGAGGACATCGTTGAAATTGGACTTGTCCACGTCGATCGGTTTGCGGTCCTCCACGGGCGTGTCGTCGTTCTGCGACGTGAAGTCTCCCACGACCAGCAGCTTGAGCGGGAGTTCGACTTCCGCCTTCGCATCGCCGGTGGAGGGGCGATAGACGATGTTGACACGTTCTTTCGGTGCAACGGAGCCTTCACTGGCCATGGTCAACTCCTTTGCTGAAATTGTGTTCTACAATCAGAGAGATAGGACGGACACCGCTAACGAGTGCACGGCTGGTCCCTCCCAAGGAGGGCGGAGGCAGAACATCCATAAGTAAGCGCCTATCCTATAGAAATTCATGAAAGTTGTCTACTGGTTATTTACAGAACTGGTTATTTACAGAATGGCGGCAGGGGGTTCTGGAAAAACCGGCGCGGGCGGGGCAAGGGAGTGCAGACGGGTCATCTCGGGCACGAGCGGGAAAGGGTTCCGGGCACCATGGCCTCGTCTGCGCCAGCTTGGCCCGTGCCAGTCGTCACACCCGGTTCCTCCATTGCCGCCCCTCGCGCGCGAGCAAGTCGGTTGCCTCGACCGGGCCCCAACTTCCGGCCTGGTAGAGGGGGACTCCCTTGGGGGGCAGCCCCTGCCACACGTCGAGGATCGGCTCCACGACCCCCCACCCGGTTTCCACGTTGTCGGCCCGCTGAAAGAGGGTCGCATCGCCGGCCAGACAATCGTGCAGCAGCGTCTCATAGCCGGTGCTGGGGGCATCGCCGAAATATTTGGCGTACTGGAAATCCATGTCCACCATGCCGACCCGCACGGCGGGGCCGGGGATCTTGGCGTCGAAGCGCAGCGAAATGCCTTCATCCGGCTGGATGCGGATGACGAGCAGATTCGGCGCCAGGTGCTCCGTCGGCGTCTGCCGGAACAACATGAAGGGAGCCCGTTTGAACTGGATGATGATCTCGGTCGCGCGTGTGGGCAGACGCTTGCCGGTGCGCAGATAAAAGGGGACATCCGCCCACCGCCAGCTATCGATCAACAGTTTCATGGCCACGAAAGTCTCCGTGTCGGAGTCCGGCCTCACGTAGGGCTCCGCCCGATAGGCCGCCACCGGCTGCCCCGCCACCGCCCCCTCCGCATACTGTCCGGCCACGACGGAGCGGAGCACGTCGAGCGGCTCGAACGGCAGGATCGCCCGCAGGACCTTGGCCTTCTCGTCCCGCACCGCATCCGCGCCGAACGAGTTCGGCGGCTCCATCGCGATCAAGGAGACCAGCTGCAGCATATGGTTCGGCACCATGTCCCGCAGCGCCCCGGCCGCGTCGTAGTACCGTCCCCGGTGCTCCACCCCGACGGTCTCCGCCACTGTCACCTGCACATGGTCGATATACCGCCTGTTCCAAACCGGCTCGAAAATGCCGTTGGAAAACCGGAAGACCAGGATGTTCTGGACCGTCTCCTTGCCCAGATAGTGGTCGATGCGATAGATCTGGTTTTCCTGCAGCACCCGAGAGAGCTCATGGTTCAGCGCCTTCGCCGACGCCAGGTTCGAGCCGAACGGTTTTTCGATGATCACGCGCCGCCATGAAGACTCACGCTGAGTCGTCAGCCCGCGCATCCCCAGCTGTTGGACGATCCCGGAGAAAAACTGCGGGGCCGTGGCCAGATAGAACAAGACGTTGCCGCCGGTCCGATGCCGCTCGTTCACCTGGTCCAGGAACTCATGCAGCCGCCGGTAGGCCAGCGGATCGAGAAAGTCCCCCGTCACATAGTAGACCCGCTGGATGAACCGCTCCCACACCAGCGGGTCCAGCGGACCGGCGATATGCTCCTTGATCGTCCGGCCCAGCTTCTCCCGGAACTCCTCCGTCGACATCGGCGTGATGGCCAGCCCCACGACGGCGAAGTCCTCCGGCAGATGGTGCCCGACCAGCAGGTTGTAGAGGGCGGGGATCAGTTTCCGCTGGGTCAGGTCTCCGTCAGCCCCGAACACCACAATGGTGCTGGGGTCCCGCAGCGTCCCCGTTTGAACAGTCTGTGAATCCATCGTGCTCCGGTTGTCGTTCGGTTGTCGTGCAGCGGACAGTCTCGGCAGAGCCCAGAACAAGTACTGCTATTCTACACCTGCGGCGGTCGCTGCGAGACAGCGAGCGTGACGCGCACCGCCGGGGCGAACATCGGGAAAGACTTTCGGCCTATTAATCGCCTTGCGGAATCACCTCACGCCATCGGATTACGCCATCGGACTACGCTCGGGGCGGCACCAGCTTGTGGCGACCGATCGCGCCGCGCAGCGTGTCGCCTCCGACCGTCACGTAGAGTTCCCCGTGGCTATGGACGAGCTCGAACTTGGTATTGCGGTCCACCTTGGCGGCGAGCGCATCGAGAAAGTCGGGCTCGATCCGCCACACGTCGATCGCCTCGACGTTGTAGATGGGCCTGGTTCGCGCCTCGCGCCATAAGGTCGGGAGCTCGACGTGGGTGAACAGGGCCACGCGGGGCGAAGCTTTGCCGGCCTTGTGCAGCCGCTCGGCCGATGGGGCGCCGATCTCGATCCAGGTGCGGATCGTCCCCGACCCGTCGCGAACGGCCAGAGGCGGCTCGTCGGTCAAGGCAATCCCCTCTTTGCTGAACCCGATCCCCTCTTCGTAACAGAGGCAGTAGGCGATCGCCCTGGTCAGCAGATAGCGCATGGACTCGGACGGCTGACGGGCCAGGCGCAGATCGAGCGCCTCGTAGACCCCGCGATCCACATCGGACAGAGTCACCGGCCAATGATAAACGGTGGCCTTGATGGCCATGGGAGCATCCTCACATTTCACTCTGATGCCGGCCACGTCCGCCGAATCCAGGCAGGATCGGAACAATTGCAACGATGCTTATGTCCGGATGGTCCGGGAAGAGCGCCCCTTTGCCCAGGATGGAGTAGCCGTCAGACGTGGAAGGCGGGCGGGTGGGAAAGGTTCATGCCATGAACGGCTCCCGACATGGTTTCCGAATTCATCACGATTGCGACAGTTCGCCGCTACCCCGTCGTCTGAAATTCCACCTTCCGCGCTTCTGTCACCCGTTTTGACGCGTCGAGAATTTCCAGGGACACCAGATTCCCCGCTGCATCGTAGTCCAGGATGATTCCCGGCTTGTCTTCGTCACTTTCGGCAACAGGCGTGTTGTCTTTCAGGATCACGCTCAGCGTGTCGGTCGCTTCGTCGTATGAGACCTTCATGGGTTGCTCCTCCAATACTTCGCGATCTTGCTGGTTCGACAGGCGGTCACAACCTCTGCCGGAGTTCGATCGATATCCACGAATACGCGAACCAGAAACGTCTTTGCCGATGGCCCGGAGAAAATTTTCGATTGAAGAACCATGCGTCCCGGACGAAGCTCGAATCCCTGTCCAGGCGCCGCCAGTATCTCACGGATAGTAGCCTCGCTCAAGCCACGCCTGGATAATTCCCATCGCGCATGAGGCGTGACGATATAGTCGGTGATTGGCTGCGGCTTCACGCGAAGGTCATCTATGAAGACACGCTAAGGAATGGGCATCACCTGCGCGACGCCGGTCGCACGTTAGTGCTTCGCCTCGGTCGAAGTTGCAGCCGCGCGCCGATCGCCTTCTCCCAATTTGCGTGTGAACAGCTCCAGCACCATGTCGTAACAGATCCGGGCGGCGGCCGGATCGTAGCGGGGGCCTTCATCGCGGATAAACGCATGGGCGGCGTTGAACTCATGCCACTGAAAATGCACGCCGGCGTCGCTCAGCGCATTGTAGATAAGCGTCCGCCCCTCGCGGGGAATGTGTGGGTCCTGCCTGCCCCAGATCATCAGCAGCTCGCCCGTGATCTCGCCGATCCGGTCCAGGCTGTTATCGTGCAGACCCTTGCCCAGGCCACGCTTGTGGATGTCGGTCGCGTAGAAACAGGCGGAAGCCAGCACGTCCGGCTGCATCGCCGCACGAAACGCCAGATGCCCTCCGAGGCAAATCCCCATCACGCCCAGCCGGCCCGTGCAGTGCGGCGAGGACGTGAGATAGTCCAGTGCCGCGCGCGCATCGCCGTCGTAGCTCGACAGCTCCTTGGTCGTCTTGTGCCGGTTGCCGCGCGCCGCGCCTGCCTCGTCATAGGCCAGCACGGTGCCGGCCGGCTCCAGCTCGTGGTAAATCTCCGGGACCGCCACCACAAACCCGTGGCTCGCCAGCATCGCCGCGGCGCGCCGGATGGGCCCGGTCACCTGGAAGATCTCCGAATACAGGACCAGGCCCGGATAGCGCCCCTCCGCCACAGGCCGAAAGAGGTGCGTGCGCATCGGCCCGGTCGGCGTGTCGAGATCAACCGATTCCGTGTCTGTAATGATCATCTTGGGCTCCGAGAGAGTGGAAGGGAACTTGCTGCCAAGGGGAGAAAAAATTCGAACCCGTAATCTCCTTCAAATGCGATGCGGAGGGCTCGCAGTAGTTCCAGAGCGTTGGGACGATGGCGGAGGGACTCATTGGAAGATAGCGGAGTGTATTATTGGGAGGCCGGCGGGCCGGTCGCAGCCAGCGCGGTGCTTTCTCGGTCGAGACCGGCTAAGGCTTTCTGAATCAGCTCGACCTCCCGAGACTCAAAGTAGGGTTCGCCGCACTGGCTACAAACCCAGGCCGGCACGGCATCCCACGACACGTGATAGCCTTTTCGGTCCAGACTGAATGGAGCGGTTCCTCGGACCATCCGACCTTTGCAATGGATGCATTCCATATTTAGCGCCTCCTTCGATAGTCGGACGACCATTGGGTGGTGTCAGGGAGATACGCGGTGATCACGGCCACGTAATCCGCCTTCGGAGAGCACACCACATGAATAGCCCGGTCGGCATCGCCCAACCCCAACAGCAAGCAACTGTGGCCTCGGCTGTCGTGAGGATAGTCTTCCACAAGTTCACCCGTCATGACAACTCTTTCCACCTCTTGCGGCGTGATCATACGTTCGGGCCGCGACATCTGGCGAATGGCGTGAGGCAGAAACAATAGTCTCTTCTGTGTCGCGCGGCGCACTTCTTCAAGAAACGCCATCTGCCAACTCCTGCTTCATGGTCGAGGATAGTTTTGGCATACCGGGCAACTCCTCGACGCCCGTCCCGAACCCTGCCGAAGGATAGTCGCTGCTGCTCATCCCGTCAACGTGGACGGCGCAGAAGCGGGCGACGCTGAGGAGACCCTCACCGGCGGAAGAGCGTCTGGCGGTACTTCGTCCCTTTTACCTCATACTCGACGATCAGCTTCCCGTTTACATCCAGATGCCCGGTCCCGGTTCGCCCCGAGAGATGGAGCTGGTGCTCCTGCACCTCCCAGGTCCCCTGTTCGCTGCCCCAGGTATAGGTGCCATCGTCGCGCAGCATCAGTTGCGGCCAGGTGTGACAAGCCCGCCCAGTGAATGGGCCACCGTAGACCGACTGACAGGCCCAGGTCCCGGCCAGCGAGGCGTCCGACGCAGCCCGGTCGCTCCCGGCCGAAGCAGGAGCGGAGAGGGTCAGGATGAAGAGGAAGCCGGCGAGGAGTGGGGCTGGCTGCTGCATGGGTCACCTCTTCAAGTGCAGCGCGGGAGAAGGGCGGAAGGAAAGACAGCTATGATCCGTACTCCGCATAAGTCAATACTCATGCCTGACCCCAATTCTTGCTGGAAAAGATCCGCCCTCTGTTCAATCCCTCATAGCCATCAGGTCGCTTTCTCTGAGGGTTCGCCGCCAAGGTCGTTGGCAATCAGGCGGAATTGTTCGAGGGCGGATTCGAGGTCGTCCACAATCTCCTGCGCGATCACGTCCGGATCGGGGAGGTTGTCGGAGGCTTCGAGGGATTCGTCTTTGAGCCAGAAGATGTCGAGGCTGGCCTTGTCGCGGGCGACGAGCTCGTCATAGGCATAGGCACGCCAGCGGCCGTCCGGTTTCTTCTCGGACCAGGTCGCCTTCCGCTCATGGCGATTCGCCGGGTTGTAGCACTTCACGAACTCATCCAAATCCTCGCGCGTGAGCGGGTTGGTCTTGAGCGTGAAGTGTTGGTTCGTGCGCAAGTCATAGATCCAGAACTTCTTGGTCCAGGGCGTTTCGCTCGCTTGCTTCTTGTCGAAAAACAACACGTTCGCCTTCACACCTTGTGCGTAGAAAAGGCCGGTCGGGAGCCGCAGGAGCGTATGCACGTCGCAGTCATGGAGCAGCCTACGCCGGACCGTCTCCCCCGCCCCGCCTTCAAAGAGCACATTGTCCGGCACGACGACGGCGGCGCGGCCATTGACCGAAAGAATCGTCTTCACATGCTGGACGAAGTTCAGTTGCTTGTTCGAGGTCGTCGCCCAGAAATCGTCACGTTCATAGGTCTCACGTTCCTTGGAGACTTCCCCCTCCTGCCCCACGACGGTATAGCTGCTCTTCTTGCCGAAGGGCGGATTGGTGAGCACGGCGTTGAACCGTTCGCCCGGATCGGACGCGAGGGAGTCGGCCGCCTCGATCGGCTCATAGTCCTGCGAGCCGATGCCGTGTAAGAGCAGGTTCATGGCGCAGAGGCGGACGACGCTCTGCACCAACTCATAACCCTTCAAGGTCTCCCTTTTGAGTTTGGTTTTTTCGGCCTTGGTCAGGTTGGGATTGTGCTTCACCACATAGTCGTGCGCGGCGAGCAGGAACCCGCCGGTTCCGCAGGCTGGGTCGCAGATCGTGTCGCCGGGCTTGGGAGCAGCGCAGTCCACCATCGCTTGGATCAGCGGACGTGGCGTGAAGTATTGGCCGGCCCCGCCCTTCACGTCTTCGGCGTTCTTTTGGAGCAGCCCTTCGTAGGCATCGCCCTTCACGTCGGCGCTCATCGCCGACCAGTCTTCCTTGTCGATCAGGTCCACGATCAGGCGGCGCAGCTTGGCTGGGTCTTGGAACTTGTTCTGCGACTTGCTGAAGATCAATCCAAGCAGGCCTTTTTCGTTGCCGAGCTTTTCCAGGCTGTGGCGGTAGTGGTCGAACAGCTCATCTCCGTCTTTCTTAAGCAGACTAGACCAACTGTATTTGTCAGGGACCGGACTCGGTTGGTTGTATGGAGCCTTCGTCCGCTCGTCCGCCATCTTGAGGAACAGCAGATACGTCAACTGCTCGACGTAATCGCCGTAGCTCATCCCGTCGTCGCGGAGGACATTGCAGTAATTCCAGAGCTTTTGGACGATGGCCGAAGGACTCATTGAGCGTGACCGCCTGATTCAGGAAGTTGCTTGTCGGCTGAAGTCTGCGGAAAAAGTTGCAGAACTCTGCTTCTGAGGTCCTCTCGGAAGAGAATTTCAATGCACACAATTTTCCTGTCAACGAGGTCGAGGATCAACTGCCCCGAGGAAGGCCTCAGAGAGAGGCTTTCGTGGTTCGGTCCGTACGCTCCCTTTGGCTTAGGAGCGGTGTAGAGCGTGGTGCAGAAGTCATCGCCACAGCGACACCGGTCAACGAGTCGAAGCCGTGGCACCTGCTCGGTTAAATCCCTCTCCTGTTGACTTCTGAGAAGCGTGGTTAATTCGTCCGCAAGATCCGGCAGAGCGTCTTGCAGAAGTGGTGACATGGCGGGTGAAACGGATTATCGTGAAGCCAGCTCGCGCGCGTGAACGATTTCGCGTTGCCCGACAGGGCGGACCTGTGATGCTTCCAGCGTGACCACGGCAACAGTTCTTCCTTCCAAGGTCATGAACTCAACCTCATAGGCCTGTCCATCACGATAGACCAGCACAACCGTCCCAACATCTCCCACGACAAGGCCTTCAGCGGGAACGTCAGCGGTCAATACGACTTGATCGAGTTCCTTTATCATGGTCCGGGACCTGGCTCCCCGTCGTAGCTAGGCGCGCAACATTTCCGGCCTGGTTGAAAGGTACGCCAGGATCTCTTGTTGGCGGTCCTGAATCTGAAGCAAGTACGGTGCGGCAAGGCGTTCGTAGTCCGTGCGCGCATGCGTCTGCCTCGCCTGCTCAAGAAACCGCCAGAGTTTCTGCACGGCCGTTTCAGCCTGATGGAGTTCGTCATCGTTGGCAATCACGGAATCACCTCGACAATGGGTTGAGGACGAAAATGCCGGTCACGCGAGAACACGGCCAATGCGTCTGCGATAGGCTCCGCGCCGATCGACTCAGTGACCCAAAAGACATCGACATTATAGCGGATTCGACAGGAATCGTGCACAAATACGGCGAGCTGTTCATCAGGGAGCCCGGTGGTGTGAAAGCCAGCGGCCATCACCACGAGCAGATCGACATCGTTAGGCAGAGCCACCTCCGTGGGAAAGCTGCCGAAGAGGTAAATGTGCCTGACCTGCCCCGTCTCATGAAGCCGAGTCACCACTGCGCGGAGGCGCTCATACAGAAACTGCCGCCTCGGCGTACTGATCCCCAACCGTTCTCTGACTGCGGCAAGGGTGAGGACCTTGATCATGACTTGGCTCTCATATGGTTCATCCTATCGTCGCGGAGGCCGTTGCAGTAGTTCCAGCTGCCCTGCGCATTGGAGAATGCGGCAGGAGTTTGGGCAAGGGTCGATGAATTTATTTCACGTCGCGCCGCAACACTTCTTGAATTTCTTCCCGCTGCCGCAAGGACAGGGGTCGTTTCGTCCGATATCCCGGCGAGCCGACGGCTCTTGACCGAGATCGCCGGCTTCGCGCCGAGCCTGAAAGATGGACCGCCCCAGATGGGCATACTCGATCATCGCATCGGGAAAGAGCCTGACGACCGTTTCGGCCAGCTGCGCCAGACTCGCCTTCCCCTTGCCCTCCTTGCGGTAGGCCTCCGCAAGCGCCGGGGAGGTGAAAAACGTGAGCACCATCAGCACCGAGCCCAGCTCCTCGTCGAGTTCGTCGGGGGTGTATTCGTTCCAGACATCGTCAAGGTAGGTGTGTCCCATCAAGAACCCGCTCGCCCACTGGCTCAGCGGCGTGTCGGCATCCAGATTGTCCAACGGCTGGGGTTTGATCTCGCAGCCTGGCGGGAGCGGCGCGTGGCCCTCCGTTCTTTTCAGGCCGCAGTCGTTGTAGAGCGCCATCATGGCTTGCAGGACACGCTCCGCTTCGCCTCGAGTTCCGTATCCGGCATCCCCGTCATTAAAGACGATCGGCAGCCATTCCGAAGGCGGGATCAATTCCGGCGCGTTCGCCATACCGAACAAGAACCCCGCAAGTTGCGGATAGGTCATGGTGCTCTTCGGGCGTTGGGGCGACGACAGAAAGGTCTGCAAGAGCGCCGCATGGCTCTCCGTGAATGCAGGAATCGCGCTCATCTGTGATGACCGTCTTGCACGGTTGTTTTTCCATAGTCCGCGTGACTTTCAGCGGCCAAAGAGACTGGCGGCAAACTGTCTGGAATAGGCCTTGCGTTTCGGCCGAGCAACCGCCCAGAGAAAGCTTGGCTTAGAATGGACTGCCGCAACCGGTCGGCACGGGTGAGGTTGGCTTCGACGGAAGCTTCGAGTTCTTCGATGACGGACAGACGGCGCTCGACTTCGGCCACGATTTGTTTCTGGACTTTGAGAGCGGGAAGAGGAACTACAAGTTCGTTCAAGCGCTTTTGTGTGAGGTTAACGCCACTATCACTGATGCCAGTTTTTAATTGGTTCAATTCATCCACAATATTAGGTGCATTCAACACCAGCTCAAGGAAAGCTGGATTCACCAGGTCCTTCTTACAGCGAATCCTATATACCTTGTCACATAGCATTAGATGAGGTCGGGTATTTTTCACAAGGCAAGTAACCCCTACCCGCGCTCTAGGTCCTGCGCGTGTCATTAACAAGTCGCCTGCTGCAAGCTCAAGATGGGGCCTTGGACTCAATGCGTCAGGAAGTCGTTTATTTTCGGCTCCGAGATAACGCATTGATTGAACCGCCGTTGTCTTAATGATCCCCCATACACTCGGTCGATTCGAAGGTTCATTTTCACATTGCGGACTCCAGCCTTGGTCAAGTGAATCAATTGCCACACTAATTGGCTTGCTTCCCCAATCGATGCTCATGGTCCCATTGCTTGACTGACCAAACAACTTCCCTTCGACGGCGGCTTTGAGGACGGAAGCTTTGTAGCGTTTGAGGTTGGCTTTGGTGCGCTTGAGCGAAGCGACGGCTTCATCGAGGCGGGAGAATTGCTTTTCGATCTCCGCGACGATGGCGCGTTGTTGATCCAACTCAGGAAACTCAAGCTCAAGATTGCCCAGCTTTGTTGTCGAAACGTTCGAAATATTGGTCGTGGTCGAGGCAGTTTCTCTGATCCGGGACTGAGTTTTGTCCCAGGCAAGTTGATGGTATAGAAATTTGGGATCAGTTCCTAGTCGAGGACGAATTAAGGAAATAAATGCACCCAAGGTAGCTTTTTGGGGAAGGTTACCAACTGGCGCCACCTTACCAACCAACTCGTAACTGTTGGCGGTCGAAACAAGTATGTCGCCAAGCTGGATGAACTGCTCTTCGCGTTTCACATGTTCACCTGGCACATACCAAAGATCTACCCAGTCGACCTCCCTCTGAACATTTGCAGTGCGCAGACAGGCGACGTCTCCCGGTCGAGGCTCCGAGCTCTTGGCGTTCTTCGGAAAAGAAATGCCTCTAACAATGTCCGCAACTTCGCCTAGTAAGCGCTGGGCCATCATGCGGCTAACGCTCCGTTCAACTCTTCAATAATCCCGTTCAGCTCGCTGCCAAAGACCTGATGCACCTTCCCTAACCCACCTTCCCGATTGAACGGCGCCAGCTCAAAATCGCTCTGCTCGATGCTCAGATTTGCCGCGACTTGAGCACAGCCAGACTAGGGCAAGAAAGCGGGACTTATCCTGATCGTGTCTTCCAATACCCTGGCTCTCGCTTCAGATGCATGATCGCGAGTATTTCGACTGTCTCTGATTTTGTCCGATAGATGACCCCGTATGGGAAGCGGGGGAGCCTGCACTTGTAGATATTGCTCTCAACCTTCGGGTACATCTGAGGGCGACGGGTGATTCTTCGGAGAGCATCCTCCAGGATGTCGAGAAAACGCCGGTCAAGACCCGGTTGCCTTGCCCCGTAAAAGCTTGCTGCTTCGTCCGCCTCAAATCGAGCTTCCCGATGCCACCGGACTTGCATCAGGCGTGCTTTTTCCGGAGCTCAGCCATCACTGTCTCGGAGTCAACCAGCTCCACTTCACCGCGATCGACTTGCTCGCAACGCCGTTGAATCTCCTCCCTCCACGCCTGCGAAATCTCAAAATCCTCCTCGAAATCCAGGCTCTCCAAGAGGGTTTCGGCAATCATGGCACGGGTGCCCGGCTCCAACTGCATGGCCTCTTCCAGAATTTTCTTGGCATTCACTTTCATGGTGCAGTCCCTCCTCCATCCCCGCAGGCTTACACGCCATTCCAGACCTCGTCGTCCTGGTTGTCCCACACATGGCGCATAGCCGGTTCCTGCGCCTGCTTCAGTTCTTCAGCAAGCCGGTCTCGTAAGCCATGTTTGATTTCAATGTACTCGATGAAATCCAGCACTTCCTGCGCAAGTGTGTCCGGAAGTTTCTGTGCTTCCCTGAAGATTCTTTCGGCTGTCGACATAAATCCTCCCCTTAGGCCACTAAGGCCACGTTCAGTGCCTCTATTATGGGCTGAAGCCCCTCTGGAAACAATCGATGTACCTTGCCCAGCCCACCTTCCCGATTGAACGGTGCCAGTTCGAAGTCATCCTTCTCAATGCTGAGATTCGCCGCCACATGGTCACGGATCATTTCAAGCCAATGACGCTGTTCGTTGGTGAACCGTTTTGTCTTTTCCTGCTGCGCGAGCCAAGCATTAAAGTTCGCATTGACTCGTTCAGGAAACGGCACCAACTCCTTGTCTTGATGGATGGCGAACCGGACGAGGGAGACGAGGTCCGTCAGAATGCGCTTGCCGCTCGCTCCCTTGACCTTGGATTTCTCCAGCGCGGCATAAGCCTGCCAGAGTTGCGATTCGTTCCAGAGGTAGGGCGGCTTTTCGATGGCGTCGGCCAGTTCCTTGATGTTCTCGAAGGTCAGCCGCTGTCTATACGGCTTGCTGTAGAGGACTTGCAGCGCGGTGATCTCGTCCTTGTGCTGCCTGATGAACTGTTCGAACGACTGGACGATGGTGCGGGCACGGGCCAGGGCATCGGGACTGAACCCTGCCTCGATCACTTGATCTTGGCTGACGTGGTCGATGGTCAGTTCGTTCTTTTTCTTGATGGCGACCAAGAGTTCGCGAAGCTTCGGAGATTGAAACGGCTTGGCTGCTTCTTGAAGCAACGCGGCCGTCGCCTGTTGCATTTGCTGCTCGCTGGGCTTGTCCGTGCCGAACTGCTGCCTGGCCCTCGCTTCCTGCCGATCCGGATGGACCGCTTCGACCAGTCGGCGGCTCAGGTCTTTGAGCGAATGGCCGCCGCTGGTTTTCACGATGGCCTGGTCGTCTTCCTTCGTGATGCGGTGCTCCATGCGGGCGAGCCGACCGGCGATGCTGGTGAGCAGGTCTTCGTCGGTGCTGCCCAGGGCCACGGCTTGCAGCAGCTTGTCGAAGGAGACGCTGGGCTTCTTTTCCATCGGCCTGGCATCGGTCATGTCCTGCTCGCAGACGCCGACGGCATCCACGATGACGAAGTGGTCTTTGCTCACGGCGTCGGGCGTGACGCTCTTGAGATCGTCGGCCTTGATGACGCGCACGCCTCGACCCTTCATCTGCTCGAAGTAGGTGCGGGATTTGACGGCGCGCATGAAGAGGACGATTTCGACCGGCTTGATGTCGGTGCCGGTGGCGATCATGTCCACGGTGACGGCGATGCGGGGCATTGGACTGACGCGGAAGGCCTTGATGAGTTCCTTCGGGTCCGCGCCGGTGGTGCGATAGGTGATCTTCTGGGCGAAGTCGTTCCCCTTGCCGAATTCCTCGCGCACGATCTTGACGATGTCCTCGGCGTGGGAGTCGTCCTTGGCAAAGATGAGGGTCTTGGGGACCCAGGTGCGGCCGGGAAAGATCTCGGTGAAGAGCTTGTCTTTGAACGTCTTGACGATAGTGCGGATCTGATCCACGGCCACCACGTCGCGGTCGAGCTGGTCCGGGTCGTAGGCAAAGTCGTCGTCGAGTTGCTCCCAGCGCGTGGCGCGGGTCTCACGGTCGCGTTTCTCCACATAGAAGCCCGAGCCCACCCGGGAGCCGGCCTGGGTGATGGCGGTGCGGATGCGGTACACGTCGTAGTTGACGTTGACCCCGTCGGCCACGGCCTGCTCGTGGTTGTATTCCATGACGAGGTTTTGGTGGAAGAAGCCGAAGGTCTGCTTGTTGGGCGTGGCGGTGAGGCCGATGAGGTAGGCGTCGAAGTATTCGAGCACCTGCGCCCAGAGGTTGTAGATGGACCGGTGACATTCGTCGGTGACGATCACGTCGAAGGTTTCGATGGGGATGACCGGGTTATAGTCGATGGGTTCCGGCTTCTTGGCGAGCCGTTCGAGCCCGGCGACGGAGGTTTCCTCGTCTTCTTCGGCCAGCTCGCGGCCTTTGAGCATGGAGTAGAGGCGTTGGATGGTCCCGATGCAGACGCGCGCCGTGGTGTCGAGCTGATTACTCGTGAGGCGCTGGACGATGAATTCCTCGGTGAACGTGAAGTTGTTGTAGGGCGAGACGTATTGCTGGAATTCTTTCAACGTCTGGTCGCCGAGGTTGCCGCGGTCCACCAGGAAGAGGACGCGCTTCGCCTCGCCGAACTTGATGAGGCGATAGATAAGATTGATGGCCGTGAAGGTCTTGCCGCTGCCGGTCGCCATCTGAATAAGCGCACGAGGACGATCCTGAGCCAGGGACTTTTCAAGATTGGTGATAGCGGTCACTTGGGCGGGCCAGAGGCCCTCGGTCTTGAGCGCGGGCAACTGCTTCAGACGAGCCCGCAGGGTTGACCTGCCCTGCGCCGCCAACGAGGCACCGTGAAGATTTCCGGGCGCATCGTCCCGCGCGGGCGCCCACGAGGCGAGCGTTTCGGGCCGGTGGAAACCGAACACGGCACGACTCCGCGGCTCCGGATCGAGGCCATTGGTGAACCGCGTTTCGATGCCGGTGCTTTGATAGAGAAATGGTAATGGGTGCGTGTAAGCGGGTAACTCCTTGGGAAGCCCTTTACTATATTTGGAAGCCTGTACTTCAACGCCAGTTAATGTAGCGCCTTCCCGCTTTGCTTCGATTACCCCAGCCGCTTTGCCATCCACATAGAGCAAATAGTCGGCAAAGCCAAAGCTTCCAAGCGGAAAATTGCGCAAGGCCACTCCTCGCCCTGCACCAAGATTTGCGTCTCTCGTGTCTTGGACCTTCCAGCCGGCTTCTTCCAAGGCAGCGTCGATTGTCTCCCGTGCCTTGTCCTCGGGTGTCGGCATCGCAGGACGGCTCCCGTGCTGGAGAGATACGACCGATGGGCCGGCAGCAGTCTAGCCCAAATCGCTAGGTAACGCCACTATAGAGCAATCGCAAGAGCAGAGAGGTTGATCGAACGCAGCGGCTCAAGCGATGGAGACAAGCAAAGAATTACTGGAGGGTTTTCTCCGCCGCGCTCAAGAAAAATAGCGCGTCGGTACACGCAAGCGAGGCGAAGAATCTAAGTTACTGGAGGGAAGGTACCACTCCGCCGCGATTTGATCGAACGCGGCGGATCACGCAAGCGAGGGATGGTGCCGAAGGCGGGACTTGAACCCGCACGGGTTTCCCCACACGCCCCTCAAACGTGCGCGTCTGCCATTTCGCCACTTCGGCCCGAGCGCATTATACCCAGACGCTTCCTAAATCTCCACCTCCTCCCGCCTCCTTCCAGCAGGGGCAGGCTGTCGTTCCGAAGGCGCCGAAGCTCCGCACCCCGGCACACCCGCCCCCTTAGTTGCTTGTCAATCCACGGTCTGAATGGGTATGATCGCTCAAACGCGCGCATACCTTGCATGATTGCACCTGCATCCCCAGCGATTCCAACCCAGCGCCAAGACCGATGTGTGGCCGCCTTTTTCGACGTGGACAACACGTTGCTCCCCGGCTCCGCGATCGAGGTGCGCTTCTTCCGCTATCTGTGGCGCAAGGGGCACGTGGGATCGCGGGAGGCAAGCCGCAGCCTCTGGTATCTGCTGCAACATCTGCCGGCCCTGTCCCTGCACCCGTTGCGCGAGCGGAAGCTGTATCTGGAGGGCAAACGGCCGGCCGAGATCGAGCCGCTGGCGGCGGAATTCGTACAGGCTGAAGTCTGCCCCCGTCTCTCCTCCGCCAGCCTGGCGACGCTGGAGCGGCATCGGGACTCAGGCCATCACTTGGTGTTGATCACCGGTTCGCTGGATTTCCTGATCGCCCCCCTGGCCGGCCATTTGAAGGTGGACTTGGCCCTGGCCGCAGTCCCGGAGCGGCGTGGAGACCGCTACACCGGCTCGATCCTGCCGCCCTATCCCTATGGGGAGGGCAAGCGCCGGCTGGTCGAGTCGTTCGCCAAGGAGGCGGGCATCGCGTTGCAGGACAGCTATGCCTACGGGGACAGTCCGGGCGATGTGGACACGCTGCGGCTCGTCGGCCACCCGCTGGTGGTGAATCCGATCCGGGGCATGGGGCGGATCGCGCGACGCGAAGGCTGGCGGATCGAGACGTGGAAATGACTCCATGAGTACAACGTCAACGCTTCGCATCACCGAGATCTTCCATAGCATCCAGGGCGAGTCGTCCTACGCGGGACAGCCTTGCGTCTTCATCCGGCTGACCGGCTGTCCCTTGCGCTGCACCTGGTGCGACAGCGAGTATACTTTTTCCGGCGGGACCGACATGACGCTGGAGGCGGTGCTGGCCAAGGTCAAGACCTACGGCTGTCCGCTGGTGGAGGTGACGGGCGGCGAGCCCTTGCACCAGCCGGAGGCCTTCACCCTTATCACCCGGCTCTGCGACGAGGGCTACGAGGTTCTGGTCGAGACCAGCGGCGCGATCGACACGGCCCCGCTGGACCGGCGCGCCCATGTGATCCTGGACGTGAAATGTCCCGGCAGCGGGATGCTGGACCGGATGCACTGGCCGAACCTGGAACGGTTGACCGAACAGGACGAAGCCAAGTTCGTGATCAAGGACCGGGCCGACTACGACTGGGCCTGCGGGATCGTGAAACAGTACGAGCTGACGGCGCGTTGCCTGGTGCTGTTCGCGCCCGTGTTCGGCGAGCTGGACCCGCAGCACCTGGCCGAATGGATCCTGGCCGACCGGCTGCCGGTGCGGTTCCAACTGCAATTGCACAAGTTCATCTGGGCCCCGGACATGCGGGGGGTGTGAACGCATTGAATCATTGACGATTGGGTCATTGACGAATTCCACCTATCGTCAATTCATGAAACCATCGTCAATCTCTCAATGAAACGACCGTCAATTTTTCTTGAAGGAGAACCGAATGGCATCTGTTGACGTACACGTGAAACAAGGCCGCATCGAAACCGAGGCGGACGAGGTCCTGGTGCTCCACCATTATGAGGGCGAGGCCGGGCTGCACGACGAAGCCGCCACGGTGGATCGGGCGCTCAAGGGTCTCTTGCGCGACTTGCTCAAGAGCGGCGAGTTCGAGGGGAAGAACGGCCAGACGGTCCTGGTGCACACGCACGGCAAGATTCCCGCCAAGCGCGTCCTGCTGGTCGGGCTGGGCAAGAAGAAGGATGCGAAGCTCGATACGGTGCGGCAGGCCATGGGCACGGTCGCCAAGAAGGTGCGGCAGGTCGGCGCCAGGTCGTTCACCACGCCCCTGCATGGCCGCGCGATCGCCGACGCCACGGGGCTGCTGCTGGCCCAGGCGATGGCCGAAGGAGCGATCCTGGGCGGCTACCAGTTCACCGCCTACCGGAGCGACCCGGACAAGGACTCGAAGGGCCTGACCCACATCTGCTTCATCGCCGCCGGGGCCTCGGAGGCGGCGCAGATCCGGGAGGGGGCACGCCGGGGGCTGGCCGCCGCCGAAGCGGCCATGTTCGTGCGCGACCTCTGCAACCACCCCTCCAACATCATGACGCCCTCGCGTGTCGCGGCCGAGGCCAAGCGGATCGGCAGGGAGCGAGGCGTCACGGTCACGGTGTTGGAGCAGCGCGCCGTGGAGAAGCTCGGCATGGGCGCGTTCCTGGGCGTGGCGCGGGGCAGCCACGAGCCGCCCAAGTTCATCATTCTGGAATATCGGGGGCCGGCCGGACGGGCATCGGGCAACGGACGCGGGAGCAAGCCCATCGTGCTGGTCGGCAAGACCATCACGTTCGACACGGGCGGCATCTCGCTCAAGCCGGCCGAGAACATGGAGCAGATGAAGGCGGACATGACCGGCGGCGCCGAGGTCCTGGCCACGATCCGGGCGATCTCGCGCTTGAAACTGCCGCTGCACGTGATCGGCATCCTGCCGGCGACCGAGAACATGCCGGGCGGGCGGGCGATCAAGCCCGGCGACATTCTGATGACCCTTTCGGGCAAGACCGTCGAGGTGCAGAACACGGACGCGGAGGGACGATTGATCCTGGCCGACGGACTGGCCTACGCCACGCGCTTGAAACCGAAAGCGATCATCGACATTGCGACCCTGACCGGGGCTTGCGTGGTGGCGCTGGGACAGTTCGCCATCGGCCTGTTCGGCAACGACGAGTCGCTGAAGCGCCGCGTCCAGCAGGCCGGGCTCACGGCCGGCGAACGGACCTGGGAAATGCCGCTCTGGGACGAGTACTTCGAGCAACTCAAGAGCGACGTGGCCGACATGCGCAACATCGGCGGCCGGGGCGGCGGGATGATCACCGCGGCGCTGTTCCTGAGCAAGTTCGTCGGCGACTGTCCCTGGGTACACCTGGACATCGCCAGCACAGACTGGAGCGAGCGTGAGCGGGCCTACGTGTCCAAAGGCCCCACCGGCATCGGCACCCGCCTGCTGATCCAGTACCTGCTGAACGAAGCGGAGCGATAAGCGCTGATGGCTCACTCGTTGCGCGAACAGATCGGCCAGCTCTTCATGCTGGGGTTCATGGGCACTTCGGTCACGCCGGAGTTGGCCGATTTCATCGCCACCTACAAGCCGGGCGGGGTGATTCTCTTCAAGCGCAATCTGGAGAGCGTCGCGCAGATCGTCCAACTGACCAACGACCTGCAGAAACTGTCTCCCCACTCGCCCCTGCTGATCTCGATCGACCAGGAAGGGGGCCGGGTTTCCCGGCTGCCTGCCGGCTTCACCATCTTTCCCCCCTGCGCCTCGCTGGGCACTTGCGGCTCCTACGACCTGGCCTATGCGGCTGCCTCGGTGACGGCGACCGAGTTGCACGCCGTCGGCATCAATATGAACATGGCGCCGGTGCTGGACGTCCATACGAACCCAGCCAACCCGATCATCGGCGACCGGGCCTTCGGGTCCGATCCGGCCCTGGTGAGCGATCTGGGAGAGGCCACGTTCAAAGGGCTCCAGGACAACAAGGTCGTGGCCTGCGGCAAACATTTTCCCGGCCACGGGGACACGATCGCCGATTCACACAAGGAACTGCCCCTGGTCAACGGCTCGCGCGAGCGGCTGGAGGCGATCGAGCTGCCTCCGTTCCATCATGCGTTTCAACGTGGCTTGGCCAGCCTCATGACCGCCCACGTCCTCTACCCGGCGTTGGACGATCGGTATCCGGCCACCCTCTCTCCGACGATTCTGACCGGCCTGCTCCGCGGGCAGATGGGCTTCGACGGCCTGGTCCTCACGGACGACATGGAAATGCAGGCGATTATGGACCATTACGGGATCGGCGACGCATCGGTCCGCGCCTTTCAGGCCGGAGCGGACGTGGTGCTGATCTGCAAGGAGCAGGCGCTGCAAGTGGCGGCCCTGGAGGCTTTCACCAAGGCCGTGGAGGACGGGACGATTCCCCAGGCGCGAGTCGAGGCGTCCCTCCGACGGGTCGCCTTGGTCAAACAACGGTTCCTCCATCCTTACAAACCGGCCGACTTGCTGGCGGCGACGGTGGCGGTGGGGACCGGCTCCCATCGAGCCTTGCACGCGCAGCTGCTCCAGGCTGTCGCCCGCCTGAAAGCCTCTGCGTGACCGAGCAGGTCCGGACAATCCCGGTCGAACGCCGGGAACTCTGGGCCTGGTGTCTGTACGACTTCGCCAACTCCTCCTTCACCACCCTCATCGTCACCGTCGCCTACAGCGTCTATTTCGTGCAAGTGGTCGCGCGGGACCTGGGGCAGGAGGGCACCGCCGAGCGCGTCTGGTTCTGGGGCTATGCGATCTCCATGCTGATCGTCGCCCTGCTGTCGCCGGCGCTCGGCGCCCTGGCTGATGCCCGCGCGGCCAAGCGGGCGGGCCTGATCGCCTCCACCCTCGTCTGCGTCGTCTGCACCGCCTTGCTCTTTTTCGTCCAGGCCGGCGACGTCTGGATGGGCCTCCTCCTCTTCGCGGCGGCCAATATCGCCTTCGACTTGGGCTTCATGTTCTGCAGCGCCTTCCTGGTGGAGCTGGCCCCTCCGGAAGCGATGGGGCGCCTGTCCGGTTACGGATGGGGGCTGGGCTATGCGGGGGGGCTCCTCTCGCTGGCGATCGCCTACCCGCTGATCAGCGGCGGGTTCACGGAATCGAATCTGCCGCTGTACCGGATCAGCTTCGTCGTCACGGCCGGCTTTTTCCTGCTCGCCTCCCTCCCCACCTTTTTGTGGCTGAAGGAGCGGGCGGTGCCGCAGCCACGGGAGGGCCTGTCCCTCTGGCGGAACGCCTTCGGACGATTGGCGCAGACCGGCCGCCGACTCCGCCAATACCGCGACCTGTCCGCCTACTTGATCGCCTACCTGATCTATACCGATGCGATCAACACGGTCATCGTCGCATCGGGCATTTTCGCGAACAAAGTCCTGGACTTTTCGCCGGGCGATCTGATTATCTACTTCTTGATTACGCAGGTGACGGCCGGCCTCGGCGCCGTCTGGTTCGGGCGGTTGGCGGATCGGATCGGCTCGAAGCGGACCATCAGTCTCACGCTCCTGATCTGGGTCGGTTTGGCCGGCTGCGCCGCCTTGGTACAGACACAGGCGCAGTTCTACGCGATCGGGCTCGTGGCCGGCGCGGTGCTGGGCGCCAACCAAAGCGCCAGCCGCACGCTCGTGGCGCAGTTTACCCCGATCGGGCGGCAGGCCGAATTTTTCAGTTTCTTCTCGGTCACGGGGAAATTCGCCGCCGTGATCGGCCCCATGGTCTACGGGGAAGTCACGGCCTGGACGGGCAGCCAGCGTTGGGCCATTCTGTCGATGGCGGTCTTTTTTGCCCTGGGCCTGCTGGCCTTCCAGGCGGTGGACGAGCAGCGGGGCATGGCGGCGGCCACAACACAATGAGGAACGATGAACGCTGAATGATGAACGAGAGGAGGCGTCCTGTCTCCATTCATCATTCTGCATTCCGCATTCATCATTTGGTGAACGCATGGCATTGAAGAAAGGCGACATTCTCGACGAGCGCAAGCGGCACCCGGATTCTTGCGGGCTGGTCGTGAAGGTGATGGGCGGGGGCGAGGGATTTGAAAAGATCGTCTGCTGCGGCCACGAACTGACCGACGCCGACGTCGTGACACAGATGGGCTCGCCGCTGGGGCGCAAAAAAGGGGAGCTGCCGCTGGCGGTGATCCTGGACGAAAAAAAACTGCACCCCGATTCCTGCGGCCTCCGGGTCATGATCATGGACGGCGGCGCCGGATTCCAGAAGATCGTCTGCTGCGGCCACGAACTCACGATCACGTCGATGCAGGAACTCAAGTTCGGGCAACTGCGCAATCCGGCTCCGCCCCCGAGCCCCAACACCAGCCACCAGGGCACCGCCTAACCGTGCGAGAGGAGGCTCCTCTATGAGCGACCGGACGGACATCATGAAGCATCTCCCCTGCCAGGTCGTGCACTGGATGGAATGGCTGGACCGCTGGGGGTATGTCACCGCCGGGTTCAGCCTGCTCTTGCTGGGGATGCTCATCTTCGGCTACAGCTGGGTTTCCTTCATCAAGGCCATCGAGCAGGTCGGCCTGTTGGTCGCCGGGCTCAAGCTCCTGAACGACCTGCTCCTCGTCATCATCTTGTTGGAGCTGTACCGGACCGTGATCCGTTTTCTGCAAACCGGGATCCTGGCCTTGGAACCCTATCTGGCCGTGGGCATCATCGCCTGCACGAGACGGATCCTGACGGCCAGCGCCGAACTGTCCCACCAGCCGGAGGTCACCGACCTCCTGTTCAATCGCTATCTCATGGACGTGGGGTTGAACGTCGTCGTCATCATGGTGCTGATCTTCGCGGTGTTTATCCTCCGCAGGCGGCCGATCCAGCCCGATCGTGTTGCGGCCAGAGCGGACCACGCCTGACGTCCATCACCCAGGCCCCATCGCACGATGTCCGAGGTCATGGTCCAGGATCCTCTCGCACCGGCTGAAGCACGAGTCAGTCCGCAACAACGCCGATTGAAACGGCTGGGCCTCGTGGCCGGCCCGGCCGCGGCCCTGCTGCTCTACCTGTTCCCGCTCCCGGCCTTGTCGGACGATGCGCACATCCTCACCGCCATCCTCGCCTGGGCCGTCGTCTACTGGATGATGGAACCGATCCCCCTTCCGATCACCTCCTTACTCGGCACGACCTTCTGCGTCGTGGCCGGGCTCGGTTCGGCGAAAAGCATCTTTGCCGCCTATGCGCACCCGATTATCTTTCTGTTCATCGGCAGTTTTTTCCTTGCCGAGGCGATGGCCGTGCAGGGCGTCGATCGGCGATTCGCCGCCTGGATGCTGTCGTTTCCCTGGGTCGCCGCCAGTGCGTCCCGCGTCCTGCTGGTGGTCGGAGCCATCACGGCGGCGATCTCCATGTGGATCAGCAACACCGCGGCCACGGCCATGATGTTGCCGGTGGCGCTGGGCATCTGTGCGACGCTGGGCGGGGCGTCGGCGCAGAGCCAGCGCCATTTCCGGACCGCCCTCATGCTCATCCTCTCGTATGCGGCCACCGCCGGCGGCCTGGCCACCCTGATCGGGACCCCTCCGAATCTGATCGGCGTCGGGCTGCTCGCCGAACAGACAGGGGTCTCCATTTCCTTCTTCACCTGGATGGCGTTCGGCTTGCCCCTGGCCGTGCTGATGTTGTTGCTCTGCTGGGGGCTGCTGCTCCTGCTTCATCCGCCCGGCACCGCCGTCATTCCCTACCTCACCAGCCAATTTCAGGCCCAGCGCGAGGCCCTCGGCCCCTGGACGAGAGGGCAGATCAACGCCTGCGCGGCCTTCGGCCTTGCCGTCTTGTTCTGGATCGGACCGGGCCTGATCACCGCCTTCTGGGGCTCCGCCCATCCGGTGTCCGTCTGGTTCGACCGCCACCTGCCCAACGAACTGGTGGCGCTGGCCGCCTCCGGACTGCTGTTCCTGTTGCCCATCGACATGGCGCGCGGCCAATTCACCCTGTCCTGGAAGCAGGCCGGCAACATCAACTGGGGCATCATCCTGCTGTTCGGCGGCGGGCTGGCCTTCGGCGAGCTGATGGTGACGACCGGGTTATCGAACGCGGTCGGCCATGGTTTCGTGAACTGGTTCGGGGTGAACACGCTCTGGAGCCTGACCGCCCTGTCCATCGGCGTGGCCGTCTTGGTCAGCGAGCTGGCCTCCAATACCGCGTCGGCCAGCATGTTGGTGCCGCTGGTGATCGCCATCGCGCAATCCGCCGACGTGCCCGTGGTGCCGCCCGCGCTGGGCGTCTGTCTGGGAGCCAGCCTGGGGTTTGCCCTGCCGGTCTCCACGCCGCCCAACGCCATCGTCTACGGCACCGGCCATATCTCGATCCACAGCATGGTCCGTGCCGGCCTCCTGTTCGACCTCATCGGAGCCTCGTTCATCTGGCTGACGCTCCGGCTGCTCTGCCCCCTGCTCGGCTTGAGCTGAGCGGCGCGTTGCAGCCGGCGAGTGAGCATTTCCGAGTGCGCACGCCTGAAGCACAGGGGGCTTTGCGACCCGTCCTCTCCCCATGCCTCGCCTTGCAAGTTGGCTTCCTGTCGGCTAGAATGACGCGATTTTTACGGATTCATGAGCTGTTTCGGGCCCCGCGAGGGGCTCCTGGCGAAGGAGGAGCGCATGAGCGGGAGACGGTGGCCGATGGTGCTGGCGTGGCTCGTGGTGTCGGTGCTGCTGACCGGATTGGAGCGTGCCGCGGCGGAACCCTATGAGCTGACGAAGAACGACGTGATGGATCCCAAGCTCGTGAAGAGCGCGGACGTCTCCCTCTTCGGCGTCAAGTTGGGCGACCCGGAAGCCAAGGCCGTGGATCTGCTGGTCAACGAAAAGATCGCCGGCATCAAGCCGGAGCAGGAAGCCTCGTTCATCTTCATCCTGGATCAGCGCAAGCCCACCGGCCCGATGGCCGGGGTGCAGTTGGTGGACGGCAAAGTCACGCTGATTTTCATCAATAACCGCTTTGCTTACAAGACGCGCGGGATTTTCCGGGCCGTCCTGAACAGCGAGAGCCCCGACGATATCCGCAAATTACTGGGCAAGGAAGATTTCGGAGACGAGAACGTGATGGGCGCCGCGATGAACTACGAGAAGCAGGGGTTCGTCGTGAACTACCTCGGCAAGGACGTCAACATCGAATTCTCCCGCCCCCAGTAAGGCCGCTTTTCCGCCCCGACCTTCCCGGCGCTCGGCCGAGGTCGCTGATGGGAGCGCGGGATAGCGCACCACCCCCACCGGCTCAACGCTGCGACTCAGCGCTGCTGAAGACCGTAGTTGATCAGACTGGCCGCCGTGTTCCAGCGGCGGTTGGCGTGCAGCAGCACCAGCAGGAGTTCTTTCCCGTCCTGGGACACCTTGGCGATCAGGCATCGGCCCGCACGCGAGGTAAACCCCGTTTTGACTCCCTCCACGCCGGGAAACTTGCCGAGCAGACGATTGGTGTTCTTCAGCAGGTAGGTGCGGTTCGCATTGACCGGGCTGATCAGTTGGAGCTCCTCGCGCACCAAGGACCGGAACACCGGGTCCTGCAGCGCCACTTCGCTGAGCTTCGCCAGATCGGCCGCCGTCGCGTAATGCTCCGGCGCATCGAACCCGCAGGCATTGCTGAAATGAGTGTCCGCCAGCCCCAAGGCGGCGGCCTTCGCGTTCATCAGCGCCACGAACCGCTCTTCCGATCCGCCGACATGCTCGGCGGCGGCCAAACAGGCATCGTTTGCCGAGGTAATCAGCATCGCCTTGAGCAGGTCCCCGAGGTGATAGACGTGCCCGGGCCTGAGCCGCAAGTGGGTCTTGGGCGCGGCGGCGGCGGTCCGACTCACCGTGACCAAATCCTCCTGCCGCCCCGACTCCAGAATCACCAGCGCCGACATGATCTTGGTCAGGCTGGCCGGCGAAAGCCTCCGGTCGGAACCGTATTCATAGAGGGTGCGTCCCGTGGTCAGGTCTTTGAGCAGGATGCCGTGCGCCGAGTGCTGGCTGCGAAGCGCCTGGGGCTGACGCGAACGACTCCGCAGAGCGAGGGGCGCATCGTCGTCTTGGTCCGCCAGGAGCGCGCGGTTGACGATCGGCTGGGCGACGGTCGGAGCGGGAAAGGCAAGAGGGCCTGCCGCCATCAAGGCGGCGAGCGCCGACAAGAACCAGCGATGGCTCCTGCGGACGCTAGAGCGTGAAGGTTTCTCGGGTTTTGTTTCCACGTACCCCGCTGTCAATGACCTTGTGAAAAAACCTGAGGAGATCGGCCAGATCCAACCAAAACCCGCAATTGAGACAACGGGCATAGAGGCGCCGGTTCAACAGCGTGTAGTGCCGCTCCACCATCATGAAACCTTTGCACTTGAGACAATTCATACGCCTGCTCGACTGATCGCATTGTCACCCGCATTCAGAGCCGCTCACCGGCACAATGGCGAGCTTCTACCCCGTCTCACGGCTCCTGTCAAGCAGATTGTGCGCTCATGGACTGTTGAATGGAGCCTTCCTGCTTGGCTCTCGGCCGCTCATCCCCCTCGACATATGGCTCGCGTAGAACCACTGGAGCGCCATCTGTCTCCCCGACACAGGACAGGGGAGAACGGCGGTCGGTCTGAATATCCTGGGTGGCCCCCAGAGACTATGTCGGTTGTTTTCCTCCAGAACTTGAGCGGTCCCGTTCACGATTTTTTTGACGACGTGCTGGAGCCTACCATGTCTACGGCGGGCTAAGACTTGACCGGAACGGCCGGCCCTCCCAACGCCTTCAAGCCCCGGTGGAGAAAAATCGAGACGCTGCCGGTGCCGTTATTGGCGATCGCCAGCCCCGGCTCTTCGGCGGCATGCTTGGTGGTAAGAGTGAGCGAGGCGATGGCAAAGGGGCCGCCCTTCGTCTTGTAGTTCTGCGGAGGGTATTGGAAGGTGCCGTCGCCGCGGCCGTACAAGATGGAGAGATCGTTCGACTGAACATTGGCGACGGCCACGTCGGACAAGTGGTCCCCGTTAAAATCACGGGCCAGCCCGAACACGGGCCCCGCATCCGCACCGGCTTCCTTGCCGGCCTGGAACGTGCCGTCCCCGTTACCCAGGAAGATCGTGAACGTGTCCATTTCCCCGTTCATCACGAGCAAGTCGGTCAGCTGGTCATTGTTGAAATCGGCGAAGCCCACCACCAACGGCCGCTTCCCGGTCCGATAATCGGTGGGCTTCTGAAACGTGCCGTCGCCCTTTCCCAACCAGATGGACACCGCGCTGCTCATGGGCCCCCCGTTGGTCACGGCCAGGTCCGGCTTGCCGTCCCGGTTCAAGTCCGCCACCGCGATGGACGTCGGCGTGTCCCCGTACTCGTAGAGCACCCCTTCGGTGAACGTGCCGTCCCCGTTGCCGAGGAACACTTTCACTTTGTCGTTGCGGAGCGCCACGACAAGGTCCGGCTTCTGATCGCCGTTGAAATCACCGCTGGCGATGGACACCGGCGTCTTGTTCACGGTATAGCGCTGGCCCTGCCCGAAGTGCCCGTTCGCCAAGCCCAGGAAAATGGCCACATGGTCGCTGCCGGCGCAGGCTACCGCCAGATCCATCCAGCCGTCGCCGTTGTAGTCGTTCAACGCCAGGGCTCGGGGCTCCTTGGCGGCCTCGATCTGGACCTGATCCTTGAACGTCCCGTCTCCATTGCCGAACAACAGCGACAAGGTGTTGTTCGCGATGTTGGTGGTGATGAGATCGGTGAGCCCGTCCTGATTGAAATCGGCGGTGGCCACCGAGGTCGGATTTTTCCCGACCGGGTAGGTCGCAAAGAGGTAGAAGAGGTCCGGCGGGACATAGGAGTCTTTTTGGACGCAGCCGGCGAACCCCAGCAGCCCCAGGACGAGGGTGAGACGAAGCGCTATTGTCGCGGCATGGCCCTGCCGGACTGTCTGGATTTGCCTCACGGGAACAGGCCTTTCTACGCTGCCATTGCCATCGGCAGGAAGGGCGGAAACGGGCGGCCGCAGCCCTGTGGAGGCCCGCCGCGCCCTCTTGCGTACGATTGAGTATACAAAGCCCTTCCGCGCTTCGCAATGGTCATTCGCCGCGGGCGGGCGCAGCCCTCGCCGCCAACGGATGAAGCCGGTGACGGCCGGCGCATGCCGTCCGAAGATTGATGCGATTCCCTCTGGAAGATGGGCGCAGACCTGGGGTAGAATGCACCCCTGATTCAGAGGAGGAGCCCATGGCAGAGAAAGTGAAGATCGAGTTGACGATGTACGGGATTGCGGAAGTCCTCAAGTGGTGCATCGATAAAAACCACGGCCGGGTTCCCGTCGCGGAGACGGAAGGCTTCAAGAAGATGCAGGCCTTGCTCGCGGAGAAACCGCAAACCAACGATTACTTCGCGCTGGACCAGTTCTGGAAGAAGTCGGTGGTGATGGACTTGACGGAAGACGAGGTGGCCACGATCGACCGCTGCCTCTACGACATTCCCAATTTCGACAATGTGCAGCTCCCCCAGATCAGGCACAAGTTCTGGCCGAAGCAATCGGCCGCCCGCTGACGACCCCTTCGAGAGGACCAGGCCCTCGGCAGACGCCGTCAACGGCGTGAAGGAGCCGTCGCGCCTCGTGAGACGGGGGACTTCGTCAATTGGACGAGGCCGTCGGCTGGGCCGCCACGGCCGCCACCTGGGCGAGGCGATCGGAGCAGAACTTCGTGACCGGGTCCGTCTCGGCATCCGGATCGGCTCCGTCCCAGAAGACCGTGTGGATGTTCCAACGGATGACGGGATAAAAGATCACCCCCGGGTTCGTGATCAACACCGCCCCCACTTCCGTCAGGATCTCCTCTTCATCCATCCGCGTGCGCACCCGTTTATACACTTTGTCGTACCAGTCCAGCATCGGACGGTAGGACGCCTTGGCTTCTATGAGCCTGCGGTAGGCCTCTCCCGCATCCGTCACGCCCTCCTGACGGCGATCGACGGATGACTCGTTCAGCGAGGCATCGCGCCTGAGCATCGAGGCGCGCCAGGACGCTTCGAGATGCTCCAGCTCTTCTTGGGCTTTGAGATAATCGGGCGTGAGGCTGGCCAAGCAGCGCCCTTCCTGCTTCAGCGAGGTGGCACAACCGGCCAGGAGAAGTCCCGCGAGCACCAAGCCAGCCAGCTTCATACCATGCTCCGGTCTTCGACGCAGAGGCGCTACAGCGAACTTTCGCCTTTCAGATATTTCCGGAACCGATCCATCAGCTCGGCTCCGAGCGTCCCGCCTTCAGGCTTTTTCGTGTCCGGGTCCTTGAAATGCTCCCGGATCTCGGCGAGGCGCTTTTCGGCCTGCTCGTTGCCCTGGAGCCGTTTGGTCTTCTGCAGCGCCGTCTCGAAGGCGTCGAAGGTCAGCTCCTTGTAGCCGAAGCTCCGGATGCGTTTGACGGCCTTCATCATGGCTTCGTTTCGGAACTTCGTGAGATGCTCCGAATCGATCTCCTTCAACCCCAGCTTGCGGGCGCGCCGTTCGGCCGCTTTCCTGATCCCGCTGCGCACAAAGTCCGGCGAGGTCTGCAGCCGCTTCCAGGACTCATCCGTCCACGCAACCCGTTCCAACGGCGCATCCCACAGCTGCGTCAGCGCCGCCTCGTCGATCCGCGTCAGCCCCTTTTCTCTGGCCAGGTCCTCGGTGTCCCGTTTGAGCATGTCGGTCACGAAATCCATGGCGATCGGGGGCGCCTGCTTGATCTTCTCCTGAAGCCGCCCCAAGGCCCCGTCGCTCCACTCCATCGGAGGGCGCGTCGCATCCTGCACCTCGCCGAGCGCTTCGACGCGCTCGAAGAGTTCGACGTTGACTTCCAGGTGCCCCCCTTCGACCGCCAGTTCCTCGGCGATCTGCTTGATCATGCCCTGCATGAATTCCGGCACGGCCGCCAGTCGTTCCTTCGCCGCGGCGGTCCAGGGCAATTTCCCCTGAGCCATCTGGTCGGCCGCCGCCGCCATGCCCGCCTCTCCGCCCATGCGCCCCATCATTTGGCCCTTGAACTGGTCCAAGATCGCGCCGGTGATTTCGGGATACCCGAGTTCACGGGCTTTTTTCTCGGCCAGCCGCTTGACCATGCCCCGGAGAAATACCGGGGCCCGTTCCATGCGCTGGAGGGCATCCTCGGTCCAGAGGATTTCGGGAGCGGCCTGATCTTGAGAATCGAGAGTTCCCATGGTGAACCTTTCGGACTGCTCTATCGGTTCAGCAACTCTTTCAGTTCCTTGCCGGCCTTGAAAAACGGCACGCGCTTGGCCGGAACCGCCACGGTCGCGCCGGTCTTCGGATTACGGCCTTCCTTCATCCGGCGGGCGCGCAGACGAAAACTGCCGAAGCCACGAATCTCGGTTTTGTCGCCTTTTTGCAGCGAATTACGGATGCTGTTGAAGATCGTGTTGACGACGATCTCGGCCTGCCGCTTGGTCAGCGTCGTGACCTGCTCCGAGACTCGTTCGATGATCTGTGCCTTCGTCATGTCGTAGCCTCCTGGAGAGAAGGGTTGCGCACTCCGTCACCGCCTATCATCAGAACGCCATCAAGTATTTGAGGCTGACGCCGGTTTGAAAGTCCAGCCGGGGCAGCTGGCCGAACACGTGACTCTCGAGCAATTCCCTGACCGAAAACCGCCGCCGGGGCTCCACCACATGGGGCTCTCCCTCGATACCGGCCATTTCTGCGGCGACTTTGATGGCGTCGTCCAGATCGCCCAGTTCGTCCACCAGCTTGGCGGCCTTGGCCTGCCGTCCCGTAAAGACGCGCCCGTCGGCCAGCGTGCGAACCTCGCGCACGTCCAGCGAACGGCCCTCCGCCACGGCCTCGATGAACTGGCTGTGCACATCGTCCATCACGGCTTGAAGAATGAGGCGGTCTTCCTCTTTCATCTTTCTGAAGGGCGACCCGATATCCTTGTGCTCGCCGCTCTTCACCACCACGCTCTCCACGCCGATTTTCTTGAGGAGCCCCTCGAAGTTCGCCAGTTCCATGATCACCCCGATGCTGCCGGTCAGGGTGCCGGGATTGGCGATGATCCGATCGGTGGCGGCGGCGATGTAGTAGCCGCCCGAAGCGGCCACCGTGCCCATCGACGCGACGACCGCCTTGTTGTTCTTGTTTCGGATGCGCTTGACGGCGTCATGGATCTCCTGAGACGGCACCACCCCGCCGCCGGGGCTGTCGATCCGCAGGACGATGGCCTTCACCGAAGGGCTCTCCCCGTACTTCTTCAGATCGCCCACGGTTTGCTGAGCGTCCAGAATTACGCCTTCGACGCGAATCAGGGCGATCCGGTCTTCACCGGACACGTCGAGGTCCGGTCCCAGGATATTGACCAGCGTCAGGAGCAGGAAACCTCCCAGCACGAGCCAGAACAAGACCCGCAACGGTCGCCAGCGACGCGGTTTTTGCGAACGGTCGTCAGTCATAGGTACCAGCATCCTCGGCCGTCAGCAGCCGGCTCAACGCCGACCGCCGACGGCATCCAGGCTGTTTCATTATCCGTTGTCGGATTCCTCGTCGTTGCGCTTCCTCGTCTTCTTCGCCGCCCGGCCCAGCGTCTGGTCCAACATGCCTTGGGTGGCGTGGTATTCGTCGACCTGCTTCCGCTCCGCGTCCATCGCGTGTTCCCGCAGGCTCAGCGCAATCTTGCGCTCCTCCCGGTCCACCTTGATGATCTTGGCCGTCACCTCGTCCCCGGCCTTGAACTTCTCTTCCATGCGCACCGACGGCTCCAGGCCGGTTTCGCTGATATGGATCAACCCTTCGAGGCCCCCTTCCAATTCGACGAACACGCCGAAGTCCGTGATCTTGGTGACCTTGCCGTTCACGCTGGTCCCCACCCGATACTTCGACGGAATCTCGTCTTCCCAGGGATCGCGGTTCAGCTGCTTATACCCCAGCGACAGCCGTTCCTTTTCCTTGTCGATCCGCAGCACGACCGCGGACACCGGCTGGCCCTTCTTGAACAGCTCGGACGGGTGCTTGATGTGCTTCGTCCAGGACATGTCGGAAATGTGGATCAACCCGTCGATGCCTTCGTCCAACCCGATGAAGGCCCCGAAGTCGGTCAGGCTCTTCACCTTCCCCTCGATGCGGGTGCCGCTCGGATACTTGGCCTCGACCATGTCCCAGGGATTCGGCGCCGTCTGCTTCATGCCCAACGAGATCTTCCGATTGTTCGGGTCCACGTTGAGGACCGCCGCTTCGACCTGATCCCCGACCGAGACCAGGCGGGAGGGATGCCGGACCTCGTGGGTCCAGGACATTTCGGACACGTGCACCAGCCCCTCGACGCCCGGCTCCAGCTCGATGAACGCGCCGTAATCGGTCAGGCTCACGACCCGCCCCTTCACCCTGGTGCCGACCGGATATTTGCTGGCCACGTTCGTCCAGGGATCTGCGCCCTTTTGCTTCAGGCCGAGCGAAATACGGCCCGTCTCGCGATCGTACTTCAGCACCATGACTTCCACTTTGTCGCCGATCACGAACAGCTCGGAGGGATGGCCGACCCGCCCCCAGGACATGTCCGTGATGTGCAGCAGGCCGTCGATCCCGCCCAGGTCGATGAACGCGCCGTATTCGGTGATGTTCTTGACCATGCCCTGGATCAGTTGGCCTTCCTTCAGCGTCGAGAGCGTCGTCTGCCGCTTCTTGTCCCGCGTTTCCTCCAGCAGCACGCGGCGCGACACCACCACGTTCCCCCGCCGATGATTGATCTTGATGATCTTCAGCGGGAAGGTCTTGCCGACCAGGCCGTCCAGGTCGCGCACGGGATGCAGGTCGATTTGCGAGCCGGGCAGGAAGGCTTTGACGCCGATGTCCACCATCATCCCGCCCTTGATGCGGGAGATGATCCGGCCTTCGACGACTTTCTCGTCCTTGTGGGCCTTTTCCAACTCCTCCCACACCTTCATCTTGTCGGCTTTTTCCTTCGACAAGATCAGGTTGCCGTCGGCATCCTCGCGTTCCTCGATATACACCTGCAGCCGATCGCCCACCTTCAGCCCCTGCAGGTCTTCCGGCACAAATTGATCGGCCGGGATGATCCCTTCCGACTTGTAGCCGATGTCCACGACCACCTTGTCTTTGCCGACCGCCACCACGCGGCCTTCGATGATCGTGCCCTCTTCGAAATTCCGGAAGGTCTCTTCGTACAGCGCCTCCAAGGCCCCCCGGTCCATCACTTCACTCGCCTGCTTCGTTGCCGTGTCCATGCGTATGATCCCAACCTTCTAAACTTCCGACTCTCGTCGGATGCTGATGGTAAACGTGATGGCGGCGCAACCCTCCGTGGGCTGCAATGTCCGCCGAAACGTCGGGTCTCACTCAGCGCTGAGAGACCCGGCGGCCGCACCGACGGACCGATCTGCCGGCGGGGGCACCTGCCCCAGTTCGGCGATTCGCTCCATGACGGTCCGGCTCACGTGTCGATAGAACTCCTTTCCGGTCATCCGCTCCAAATCCTTCGCAAAATCCAGCGGCGCCCCGAACCGCACCTGGATCGGCCGGAACCGCACCCAGGACTGTCCCATCGGCAGCGCGTTGTAGGCGCCATCGATGTAGGCCGGCACCACCGGGCAGCGAGTCTCTTCCACGATCACCCCGATCCCCGGCTTCCCGGGCCGCAAAGCGCCATCCGGTGTGCGCGTGCCCTCCGGATAGATGACCACGACCTGCCCCTGCTTGATCAGGCTCGTCGCTCTGGCAAAGCCTTCCCGATCCAGGCGCCCCAGCCTGATGGGAATCCATCCCAACCAGCGACAGATCGCCTTGACCCAGTTGGGCCCGAACAGGTCCTGACGACCCAAATACCAGGCCCGCCGCCGGAGGCCGCAACCTACCAGCGGGATATCCAGATAACTGGCATGGTTGGCCGCAATCAGCACCCCCCCCTGTTTGGGGACCAAGTCCAGCCCCCGGACCTGAAACCGGAAGCAGAGCCGGGCGACCGCATGACACAGCAACCACAGGCTCGCATAGGCGACTCCGCTCACAGTTTGATCGCGATCACGTCCAACAGCCGGTTGACCACCTGGTCCACCGTCAGCGTTGAGGAGTCGACCCGGACTGCGTCCGGCGCCGGGACGAGGGGGGCCACGTCCCTGGTCCGGTCTTGCCTGTCCCGATCCTCGATCTCCTGTTGCGTCCGTTCCAGCTCCGACGCATGGCCAGCCCCGGCCAGTTCGCGATGCCGACGCGCGGCCCTGGTGGTCAGGTCCGCGTCCAGAAAAAACTTGGCCTGGGCCTGGGGGAAAATACGCGTCCCCAGGTCCCGCCCTTCAGCGACAATCCCGCCCGCCGCGCCGATGTCACGCTGGACCGGAAGCAGCCACTCGCGCACCGCCGGAATCGCCGAGACCAGGGAGGCCAGCTGGCTGATCTCCGGCGTCCGGATCGCGTCCGTCACATCCCGACCGTCCACAAACACCAGGGGCCGGTCCGGTCGATACTCCAGCGCGACCTTGGTCGTGGGCAGCAACCCAGCCACCGCCGCCGCATCGGCGGGGTCGATACCGGCCGCGCGCACCTTCCAGGCCACGGCCCGATACAACGCGCCCGTGTCCAGATACAGGTAGCCCAGGCGCGCCGCCAGCAGCTTGGCCACCGTGCTCTTGCCGGCGCCGGCCGGACCGTCCAGCGTCACGATCAATCGCCGTTGCGCGGCGGACGCAACCGGCGCGTTGTCGGATTGGGCCTGCACGATCGATCGGCTCATGCGTTCGCCACTAACCCCAGCAGGGTACGCTCAAACCCCGGGAACGATGTTTCGATACAGACGGTCTCGTCGATCTGCGACGGCCCGTCGGCCACCAGCCCGGCCACCGCCATGGACATGGCCACCCGGTGATCCCCGTGGCTGTGGCAGGAGGCCCCCGTGAACGGGCGGCCCGCCGCCCCCTCGATGATCATCCCGTCCTGGGTCTCGGTGATCGTGGCGCCCATCTTGCGCAGCTCGGAGGCCATTGTGGCAATGCGATCGCTTTCCTTTACGCGCAACTCGCCCGCGCCGCTGATCACCGTGGTGCCCTTCGCATAAGCCGCGGCCACGCAGAGCACGGGAAACTCGTCGATGGTTTGCGGAATCTGGGCCTCACCGATCGTCACGCCGCGCAAGGACGCAGCCCGCACCCGCAAGTCGGCGATCGGCTCCCCCGCCTCTTCCCTCGGATTCAGCACCTGAATGTCCGCTCCCATCTCGTTCAAGATTGCCAGCAAGCCGATGCGGGTAGGGTTGACGCCCACGCCGCTGATCGTCACGTCGGATCCGGGCACGAGCGACGCGCCCACCAGAAAAAACGCCGCCGCCGAAAAGTCCCCCGCCACGGGCAATTCGGTCACGCCCTGCCAGCCTGAGGCCGGCCGTCCATCGAGCGCCAGCGCCTGGCCCCGCTCCTGGATCGGGATGCCGAAAAACCGGAACAGTCGCTCCGTATGGTCCCGCGACCGTCTCGGCTCGGTGATGCTGGTCTGCCCTTCGGCGAACAGGCCGGCCAGGAGCAGCGACGACTTCACTTGCGCGCTGGCCACCGGCGACTGATAAGCGATCCCCCTGAGCCGGCTGCCGGTGATCGCCAACGGGGCCAGCTCGCCGCCCTTGCGGCCGGCGATCGTCGCGCCCATGGCGCGTAACGGCTTGACGACCCGCCCCATCGGACGCCGGCGGATGGACTCGTCGCCGGTCAGGACCGTGAAGAAGTCCTGCCCCGCCAGGAGGCCGGCCAGCAAGCGGATGCCCGTGCCGGAATTCCCGCAATCGATCGGCTGGGACGGTTCGGAGAGGCCCCACAGCCCCTTGCCGGACACCAGCAGGCGATCCGGCTGTTCCTGGATCGGGATGCCCAACGCCTGCAGGGCCCGCATCGTGTTCAGGCAGTCTTCCCCGCGGCAGTACTTGGTGATCAGGCTGTCCCCCTCCGCCAACGAACTCAGAATCAGAGCCCGGTGCGTGATGGACTTGTCCCCCGGCACCGTCAGCGTACCGCGCAAGGGACCACTCGGTTTGACGGTCAGCGAGGTCATGCCTTGTTCAGCCGCTCCCGCACGTCTTTGGCCCGCGTCAGTTCCTTTTCGATGCCCGGCCCGTCGCCGGCTTGGATGAGCCGCTTGAGCTCCTGCAGATGGCGGACATAAATATCGAGCTGGGCCACCACGTTGTCCCGGTTCCAGAGGAAAATATCCCGCCACATCTCCGGCGAGCTGGCGGCGATGCGGGTGGTGTCGCGCAAGCCGCCTCCTGCATAGGCCAGCAAGTCCAGCTCCGGCGTCTGCCGCTCCTTGACCTCCGTCAACGCGTTGATCAGGGCGAAAGCCGCCGCATGCGGCAGGTGGCTGACGGCGCCCAAGACCCGGTCGTGCAGAAACGGATCCATGGAGAGCACGACGGACCCGGCCGCTTCCCAGACTTCGCGGACCGTGGCCAGCGCGCGCGCATCGGTGCGGGCGGTCGGTGTCAGGATGCAGCGGGCGCCTTTGAAAAGATCCACGGAGCCGGCCGCCACGCCGGTCTTTTCCTTCCCGGCGATCGGATGCCCTCCGACAAAACAGGCCCGCTCCGACACCAGCCCTTCCGCCTGCGCGACCAAGGGCCCTTTCACGCTGCCGACGTCGGTGACGATCGTCCCTTCGGCCAGCAACCCGCCCCACTCCTTGAGGTGCCGCTCGTACGTGTCCACCGGCGTGGCCAGCACGACGAAGTCCGCGCCGGCGATGCCTTCCTTGGCGTCCGCCACATACCGATCGATCGCGCCCAGTTCCACGGCGGTCTTGAGGTTTTCCACGCGCCGGCCGATGCCCACCACGTGATCGGCCATCCCCCGCCGCTTGAGGATCATCCCCAGCGAGCCGCCGATCAGGCCGACTCCGACGATCGCCACGTGTTTGAAATGCACGGCCATAAGCAAATTATGAATGATGAACGATGAATGATGAATTCACGCCGAGGCCGCCCATGACAAGGGCCGGACCATTCATCATTCTGCATTTATCATTCAACATTGTGTTTCAGATCTCCCGGCCGACCGCCGCCGCGATCTTTCTCAGGTCTTGCATCAATTCCTTGAACTTGGCCGGCTTGATGGATTCCTCCCCGTCGCAGAGAGCGCATTCCGGATTGGAATGCACTTCGATCAACAGGCCGTCCGCGCCGGCCGCGACGGCGGCCTTGGCCATCGGCGCCACCAGATTCCACTTGCCCGTGGCATGGCTGGGGTCCACGATGACGGGCAGATGGGACAACTCCTTGAGGGTCGGCACCGCGGCCAGGTCCAGCGTGTTGCGGTACTGGGTTTCGAAGGTGCGGATGCCGCGCTCGCAGAGCATGACGTTCCGGTTGCCGCGGGACATGATGTACTCGGCGGACAGGAGCAGCTCTTTGACCGTGGCCGAGAGCCCCCGTTTCAACAGCACCGGCTTGTCGTAGGCGCCGACTTCCTTGAGCAGCTCGAAGTTCTGCATGTTGCGGGCGCCGATTTGGATGATGTCCGCCTTCTGCAGGAACAGTTCGATGTCGCGGGTGTCCAGGATTTCGCTGACCACCGGCATGCCGGTCTGTTTCTTCGCCTCGAGCAAGTAGTCCAGCCCTTCCCGCCCCACGCCCTGGAACGAATAGGGCGAGGTGCGCGGCTTGTAGGCGCCGCCCCGCAAGATGCTGCCCCCCGCAGCCTTCACCTCATGGGCGATACCGACGGTCAACTCGAGCTTCTCCACCGCGCAGGGGCCGGCCATGATCGCCAGCTTCTGCCCCCCCACCTTGACGCCGCCCACATCGATGACCGTGTTGTCCTTCCTGAACTCACGGCTGACGAGCTTCCAGGGGGCCAGGATGGGCGTGACGCTTTCCACGCCGGGGAACGCGGTGATCGGCTGGTTCTGCAGGACCCGATCGTCGCCGATGACACCGATGATCGTCCGTTCCTCGCCCTGCGTCATATGCGGCTTCAGACCCAGTTCGCGCAGCCGGTCCAGCAAGTGGTCGATCTGGGGTTCGGTGGCTTCGGGCTTCAGCACAATAATCATGACAACCTCGTACTCCTCAATAGCCGTCTATCGCCCCACGACCTTCTTGAGCGCGGCGAGAAACCGGCGATTCTCCTCCGGCAGACCGATCGTCACCCGCACCGTGCGTCCTTCGATGTGGCGCACGATGACGCCCTCGCGCAGGAGAGCCTGAAACACCTCCCGGCCATCCCGCCCCGCGTCGAAATAGAGGAAGTTGGCTTGGCTCGGCAGAGGCTGGAACCCCAAGCCCGCGAGTCCGTCCCGAACCGAGGCCATCTCCGCTTGATTCAGCGCGCGGCTGCGCGCCACATGTTCCTCGTCGTCCAAGGCCGCCAAAGCCGCCCGCTGGGCCAGGCTGTTGGCGTTGAACGGGGGGCGGAGGCGGTTCAGGTAGCCTGCGATCTCGCTCGTCGTCAGCCCGTAGCCGATGCGCAGACCGGCCAGGCCGTATATCTTGGAAAAGGTGCGGAGCACGATCGCGTTCCGCCCCCGCTTCACATAGGCCAGGCTGTCCGGAAACTCCCGGCTCTGCACGTACTCGTAATAGGCCTCGTCGAAGACCACGATGACCGACTCCGGCACGCGCGCCATCAGCCGGTTCACCTCATCCGCCGTCACCATCGTCCCGGTGGGATTGTTGGGATTGCACAAGAAGAGGAGCCTGGTCCTGGGCGTAACGGCTTGGGCCATGGCCGCCAGATCGTGGCGGCCCTCCTGCATGGGGACGATGACGGGGGTCCCGTGCGCGGCGGTTACCTCCATCTTGTAGATCACAAAGGTCTGCTCGGCCATGACCGCTTCGTCGCCGGGCGACAGGAACGTCCTGGCGAGGAGCCCGATGATCTCGTCCGACCCGTTGCCCAGAATGACTTGGTCCGGCTGAACCTTCCACCGGTCCGCCAAGGCCACGCGCAGTTTGTGCGCGCCCCCGTCGGGGTACCGATGCAGCGTGGCCGTCGCATCGGAGAGTGCGGCCAAGGCCTTGGGCGAAGGGCCGAGCGGGTTCTCGTTGGACGCCAGCTTGACGGCCTTGGCGATCCCCAGTTCCCGTTCCAGCTCTTCGACCGGCTTGCCGGGTACGTAAGGGGTCAGCGACGCGATGTCGGGATGGACGTTCAGTGCCATAGAGTTAGCTGTGGGCCGGGTATGAGCCCAAAATTTTCATGAACAGGCACCGGCTCTTGATCTCTTCCAGCGCCTTCTTCACCGGCTCCTCGTCGATGTGCCCCTCGACGTCCACGAAAAAGATGTATTCCCAGGCCTTGCGACGGGACGGCCGGGATTCGATCTTCGTCATGTTGAGTCCGTGGGAGGCGAAGGGCCGCAACAGATCGTAGAGGGCTCCGACCTTGTCCTTGACCGAGATCATGACCGAGGTCTTATCCTTGCCGGTCCGTTCCGGCGCCTTCTTCGAGAGCACCAGGAAGCGGGTGAAGTTGTGGACGTTGTCCTCGATCCGGGCCTTGATGATCTTCAATCCGTAGAGTTGCGCCGCCAACTCCGAGGCGATGGCCGCCGCGGCTGGGTCGGTGGCGCAGAGTTCGGCGGCCCGGGCCGTGCTGGTCACTTCCGAGACCGGCACCTGCGGCAGATTGGTCTCCAGCCAATGGCGGCACTGGGCGATGGGCTGCGGATGCGAATAGATTTTCGCGATGTCATCGAGACGGCCGGTTTTCGAGAGCAGGTAATGGGACACTTCCAGGAGCACCTCGCCATAGATCAACAAGGTGGAATCGACGAACATGTCGAGCGTGTAATTGACGACGCCTTCCGTCGAATTTTCGATCGGCACCACCCCGAAGTTGGCCCGTCCCCGCTCCACCTCGTCGAACACATCTTTGATGCTGTTGACCGGGATATACTGGGCGGAGGCCCCGAACTTCTTGATGCAGGCCAGGTGCGTGAACGTAGCGGCCGGCCCGAGATAGGCGACCTTCTGGGGCCCTTCCAGGGACAGGGAGGCGGACATGATTTCCCGATAGACGGGACGGATCGCCTCGTTGGGGAACGGGCCCTGATTCTGGGCCATGAGACGGTTGACGATTTCCGCTTCCCGCCCGGGCGTATGCAGGTTCGCGTTGCTGTCCGATTCCTTCTTCAGCTTGCCGATTTCAATGACGGACTTGGACCGTTCGTTCAGGAGACGCAGGATCTCGTCGTCGATCCGATCGATCTCCTTCCGGAAATGCTGGATGTCCTGACGATTTGCCATAGGTTGCTCAGCCGGCTCCAGCCCTGCACGGCCTGTAGCCAGACAGGAAATGGTACAGGAAGCCACCAGGCTTTGCAAGATTTATCAATAGGATTTGAAGGATTGGGAGAGTCGTCAGCTCTCAGCATTCCGCCGTCAGTTCGGAGTTATTTTTGGCTGAGGATTTCGATTTTGCAAGCTGAGGGCTGATTGTTGATGGCCTCTTGGCTATGTCAGTAAATCTTTCGTTTTTCCAAAGTGTTCGAACGTGAGCCTGGTGGCTTGCCGGCCGCGAGCCGTTCGCTCCAAGTAGCCGGATTGAATGAGGAAGGGTTCGTAGACGTCTTCCAGGGTGCCTTTTTCCTCGTTGACGGCTGCCGCCAGAGACTCGACCCCGACCGGCCCGCCGCCGAATTTTTCGAGAATGGTCAGGAGAATTTTCCGATCCATGTCGTCGAACCCGGCCTGATCCACCCCCAGCCAAGCCAGGGCATCGCAGGCCACTTGCCTGGTGATGTGCCCTTCTGCTTTGATCTGTGCGAAATCACGCACTCGCTTGATCAAACGGTTGACGATACGAGGGGTTCCCCTCGCGCGGCCGGCAATCTCGGCGGCGCCTTCCGGAGCGATGGGGATGCCCAGGAGTCCGGCCGAACGGGTGACGATGGTCTGCAGATCGGCCGGCGCATAAAAATCCAGGCGGTTCACGAGTCCGAACCGTTCCCGCAGGGGTGACGTCAAGGCCCCGGCCCTGGTCGTCGCTCCGATCAGGGTAAATCGCGGCAAGTCCAGCTTGATCGTACGAGTCGAAGGCCCTTGCCCGACGACCAGATCGAGCTGGTAATCCTCCATGGCCGGGTAGAGGGCCTCCTCGACGGAGGCCGGCAGCCGGTGGATCTCGTCGATGAACAAGACATCGCGCTCTTGCAGATTCGTCAGGATCGCCGCCAGATCTCCCGCATGGGCCAGGACCAACCCGGAGGTAGACCGGATCGCCGCGCCCATTTCCCGAGCAATAATATGGGCGATCGTCGTCTTGCCCAGGCCGGGCGGCCCATAAAAGATCGCATGGTCCAAGGCTTCCCCCCTGCGCTTCGCCGCTTCGATGCAGATGCGCAGAGACTCCTTCATCCGTTCCTGCCCGACATACTCGTCCAGCGTTTGGGGACGGAGCGTGGCTTCCAGCCCCCGTTCATCTTCCGTCATGTGACTGGTCATGATTCGGTCGGTCACCTCAGCACCTCAGCGTCGGCCATCCAACGAAGCCACAGCTTGCTTACTTGCTTCCCTTCGACGGATCGTATGGAGAAGGCGCATATTTCGGCGGGATCGGCATGGCCCCTTGTCCCGGCGTCGGCAGCGCCCCGGCGCAGTTCGGTGGACAGAAGCGGCCCCCCTGAGTCGGATCCGGCAGGCTGTTCTCGAACTGTTCGAGCTGGCACTGACTCATGCGTCCTCCGTCCTCGCTTCCGCAGCGGGCCGGCACCGAGGAAGCGCCCACCTGGCGATAGCCTTCCGGGCAGGACCCGCACACAGCCATGAGATTCATCACGCCCAAGGGCACGCACTCCACGAGAATCGGATCGCCGTCCTTGCAGACTTCCGGCGCTGTGGTGACTCCCGTCTTCGCATAGCCGGACGGGCAGCTTCCACAGGTCATTCTGATGCTCTTGGGCGGTTGGTCCTCGGCCAGAGCGACCCAGGGCAGCGCCAACCAAGCCAAAACGAACAACACCCCCCCATACCCAACTAGACGCGTTGGTCCGATACCGGATCTCATCGGCTAGCCCTTCGCCAAATCCTTTAAAACCTCTCGAATGACTTCTTGCAACGTACTCGTCGACGCCGGCGCGGCCGCCACGCGCTTGAGTGCCTGTTTGACCTCGGCCGGCTTGTACCCCAGATTGACCAGAGCGGACAGGGCATCTTCTTGGAGTTGATTCAAGGGCTCGGACGACGGCGTCGGTTCGGACACGGCCCCGGGAGCCAGCCGTCCAATCTTGTCTTTGATCTCCAACGCGATCCGGGCCGCGGTTTTTTTGCCGACACCCGGGACCGTGGCCAGCTTCTCGACGTCGCCGGCTCGCACGGCCGACATCAGATCCGCCACGCTCAGGGAGGACAACACGCTCAGGGCCAGTTTCGGACCGATGCCGGAAATTCCGGTGAGCAGGATGAACGCCTCCTTTTCCAGGAGGGTCAGGAAGCCGAAGAGTTGGATCGCATCTTCCCGCACATGGGTATGGATGCTGACCGAGGTCGTTTCGTTCAATTCCGGCAGGGCATAAAACGTACTGAGGGGGATCAGGACTTCGTACCCGACGCCATGGACATCGAGTGTCATGTGGGAAGGAGCCTTGAAGGCCAGCCGGCCGGTCAGTGAGGCGATCATCAATTAAGTGATGGGTGATGAGTGACGAGTGATGAGCACTGCGACAGGATCATGACGATCTCGGTCGTGAAGGGTCCAAACTTTGCCCTCATCACTCATTACTGATCACTCATCACAGCTTTCAGCCTGCCGCCGCCACTTTCTCCATGATCTCATCCGGAATATCGAAGTTCGCGTGGACCTTTTGGACATCGTCGTGCTCGTCCAGGATTTCCATCAGCTTGAGCATCTGTTCGGCCGCCTTCTCTTCCAGCTTCACGTAGTTTTGCGGCACGAAGGTGACTTCCGCGAGCGAGGATTCGATCTTTGCGTCGGTGAGCGCCTTCTTCACCGCTTCGAAGTCATGCGGCTCGGTAATGACTTCGAACGCCTTCTCGTCCACTTTCACGTCCTCGGCGCCAGCATCCAGGGCCAGGGACAGGAGTTTGTCCTCCTCCACTTTGCCCTTTTCCACGACCAGCAAGCCTTTTTTGTGGAATTGCCAGGACACCGCGCCGGCTTCAGCCATGTTGCCGCCATTCTTCGTGAGCAGGCTCCGGATTTCCGCCACGGTGCGGTTGCGGTTGTCGCTGGTAATTTCCAGCAAGAGAGCCGTTCCCCCTGGACCGTAGCCCTCCAGTGAAAACTCTTCATAGGTCACGCCGGGCAGCTCGCCTGTGCCCCGCTGAATGGCCTTCTTCAGCGTATCCCCCGGCATGTTGGCGTCTTTGGCCTTGGCGATGGCCAGGCGCAGGCGGGGGTTGCCGTCCGGATCGCCGCCCTGCCGGGCCGCAATGGTCAACTCGCGGATGATGCGGGTAAAGAGTTTGCCGCGTTTCGCATCCACCGCGGCTTTGTGACGCTTCGTGGTGGCCCAATGGCTATGGCCGCCCATGGTCGCTCCCCTCCAAATCGCAAAATCGTCTGTATTTATGCGGTGGTTCTAACACACCACTCGGAACGTGTCAACGGCACATCCTGCACACCTTCACGCGCCGGTGTTCGATGCACTGGTCGGACAGGCGAGGCTGCGGGCCGTCTTCGCCGCGTCCGCAATGCTCCACACCGCCAAGGCCAGGAATGGGAAAGAGCGGAGCAAGATGGCGCCGCTGTCCGGAGGCGGGATCCCAGCCAACGCCCCCCGTAGGACATTCAGGATTCCTTCGGAAACGCCAAGTCCTGCATCGATCGCCAAGGCTCCGACGAAGAAGCCTCCGCCTTTTCCCCACTGCCGACAATAGAATTGCCCAAGCCCGGGCATCAACCCGGAAAGAATAGCGGCCAGTGAGGGATTTTTAGGCCGGTGGGCAGAAGCAGTCGGCATAGGTGGAGACCCCGCACAAGGAATCCGTGCGTTCGCTATAGGGAGCGTTGCGCCGTCTGGAATGCATCCACGCCGCTCCACACCATCAACCCGATCAAGAATGGACCAAGCGCGAAGAACAAGTCTTGATTGTTCCACGGTGTCGCTTCGAATGCTTCCGGATTCAAAGGTTGGGGCGTATCGAACGCACCGATCCAGATGACGATGACAAACAGGGCTCCGATGGCGAAGCTCAGCCCCTTCTTGATCTGGCGATTGTAGAACTGGCCTAAACCGGGGAGGATGATCGACAGGGCCGCGGCAAGAATGGGATTTCTTCTGGTCTTCTCAGTCGCTCGGCGTCGCATACGTGCCTGTGCCGATCGGCCTCTGTCGGGGCGATTCGGGCATTACATGAATTTCATGAATTTGTCTTTGGCCTCGTCCATCACTTGCGCGGTAATGGTGGTGGCGCCACGCTCCTTCGCCAGCCGTTCGATCTCGCGGCGGGCCATGGGGCGAATGAAATCCGGGATGTTCTCCAACCGTTTCTCCGCATCGGCCGACCAGGTCACGCCATTGGAGTCGTTTTTGGAGTCATCCATCACTTGCAGCGTGATGGTGGTGAGGCCGTTCTTGCGCGCATAGGCCTCGATACTGCTCTGCACCATCGGCTTGACGAAGGAGGGGAGCCGATCCAACTTCTCTTTCGCATCGGGCGTCCAGGTAAAATCGGACGTTCCGGCCTGACTGCCCGAGGTCAGACCCATTTGTGCAACCATGGCGGAGAAGGGGCAGCCTCCCGCCTTCTCACCTTCTTTCGCCGGGGCCGGGGCCGGGGCCTGGGCGCTGGCCGTCGCACCGACGGCCGGTTTACCGGCTTGAATTTTCTCGTTCAGATAGGCGGCCATCTGGCCGGAACCGGCAAGGGCTTCCTCTTTGAGCGTCCCCCGCGTCATTTCAAAGGGCTGAGCCGCTTCGGTGCGCCCCCCCAACTTGACGCCGAGCGAACTCACCATCTGGGTCTCGCCAGGATTCGTCACCATCGAGAACTTGGCATTGCACGAGGGGCAGGCGAAAAACACGCCCAGCGAGCCTTCCGCAGGCTTTTCCACCTTCTCGAAGGTCATGTACGTTTCACAGTTCAAGCAGACGAATTTCATGACAACTCCTCTTGGGTCTGCAGGGCCTAGAGCTTTTCGGCCAAGACTTTCTTATAGTCCAATATCGACTGGATCCGCTCCGCGATCTCCTGATAGCGCTGGATAGTCGGGTACGTGGCGTCCAATATCGGCGCCCCCTTATCGAACGTCCTCGCCAGCATCCGATCGAAGGGGACGCGGCCCAACAAAGGCACGTTCAACGCCTCGCACATGGCGTCCGTGTTCCCCTCGAACAGTTCGCTCTCGACCCCGCAGGAGGGACAGCGGTATTGGCTCATGTTTTCCACCATGCCCAGCACATGGATACCCATGTCGCGGGCATAGGTCACCGATTTTTGCACGACGTCGGAGGCGACCTCGGAGGGAGTCGTGACGACGATCGCTCCGGCCAGGTCGGGAATGAACCCGGCGATGACCGGCGGCTTGTCCGCCGCGGCGCCGGGCGGGAGGTCGGTGAGCAGATAGTCCAGCTCGCCCCACATCACATCGGCCAGAAATTCGCGGATCACGTTCATTTCCATCAGCCCGAGCCAGACGGGGCTGAGGTCCATCGGCCCCTTCCAGCGCACGGGGGAGGCGGCGCCCAGGAAAAAATCCATGGAGGCGACTTTGATACCCAGGGGGCCGACCGGCGGGATGGCCCCCTCCGGCGTGATCGTCAGGGCTTGTCCGTGCATGCCCAGCATGCGGGGCACGCACGGCCCGTTTAAGTCGACATCCAACAGCCCGACTTTGTGGCCCAACCGAGCCAACGCCAGAGCGAGGTTCACCGTCGTCATGCTCTTGCCGACGCCGCCCTTGCCGCTCATAACCACCAGCTTATGCCGGATGCCGGCCATACGGGCCTGCACCTGCTGCATCTGTGCGGTAATCTGCTGCACGACCTTGGCGTCGTCGCTGTACTGAAGCTTGCCCAGTATCGTTTTAAGGTCTTTATCGGCCATACCATCTCACCCCTGGCTGAGGGACATAGACGTTCAAGCGAGAGGTCACGGTAGCACAGGGTTTCTAGGGAGTCAAACCACTCAAATTGAATACTGAAACGTCGGTTTCCCTCCGATCGCATGGGCAAGAACGCCGCGCGTCTTCAGTTCTTCGATGATCCGGCGGGCCGCCTCATCGAAGTTTTTCGGCCCGGCAAATTGCAGATCCGTATCGGGCGGCAACTCCTCGGTCGCTTTGCTCATGTGCACGGTAATGACGGGAGCCGGGTGAACCAGCGTTCGGATAGACTGCGCCGCTTGCACGTACGCTCCGCCGAACGCTTTGGTGGTCGAGACGACGATCAGGCCCGTGTCGATGAGCAGCCGGGCCACTTCGCCATAGCGGCGCGCCATTTCGTCTGTTCCGGCCTGATCCAATCCGGCCAGGTCCGCGTCCAGCCCGCGCCGGAGATTTTCCCCCTCCAACAGATAGGCGTGACGCCCTTCGGCCACCAGCACCGACTCCAGCTTGCGCGCGAGGAACGATTTGCCGGTCTGCGGCGCCCCGGTCAGAAGCACCACCGCCGCCCGATGTCCGTAATGTTGCGCCCGTTCTTCCGCGCCGACTTCCCCCTTGACCCAGGCGAAATCCCTCCGTCTGGCTTCATCGCGCAGGAATTCCTGCGCGTCATGCACCAACTCGGTGATGATCCCTCCGCCGGCGATATCGTATTCGTCTACGATGACGAACCGACCGGTCGCCTCAAAAGCATGGTACGGGTCGAACACGATCGGCGATTTCGTGCGCAGCGTCAACTCCGCCACCTGGTTTCTCTCGACGACGCTGCCTCCCTGCCGTTGATCCAAATCCGCCGTGTCGACGATCCGATTGACCGCCGCCACCTCGCAGTCCACCTCATGGGTGGCCAATCGAAGCTGGTATTTCCGGCCGCGCTCCAGCGGACGCCGACCCAGCCAGAACAGGTTGACCCGAAACGACGTGGAGACGAGCGGGATGGCCTCTTGATGGGACGCGATCTCGCCGCGCTCGATGAAGATCTGTTCGTCCAACGTCACCCCGACGGACTGGCCGGCCGTGGCCTCGGTCGGAGGCGGCTCGACATTGAACGCTTCCACGGATTTGACGTTGGCCGACTTGTTGGACGGGGAGAAGACCAGCCGGTCGCCGACCTTCAGACGGCCGGCGGTCAGACGGCCGGCAATGATCCGACGCGCGTCGAACTTGTAAACGTCCTGAACCGGGAACCGGAGCGGCTGTTCGCGACGGGCGGTTTCCTTGCGAAAAGCCTCCAGCGTGTCGAGCACCGTGGGGCCCTGATACCAGGGCATGTGGGCACTGCGGGAAGCAATGTTGTCGCCCAGCTTCGCGCTCACCGGGATGACCCGTTCCGGCACCACCTTCAACTGGCCCAGGAAGTCCCGGTATTCCTTTTCAATGCCCTCGAACACGTCCTGGCGGTAACCGACCAAGTCCATCTTGTTCACGACGACCGCCACCTGCTTCACGCCCAGGAGCGACAGCAAATACCCGTGCTTTTTGGACTGTTCCTTCACACCTTCCAGCGCATCGATCAACAGCAGGGCCGCCTCCGCACGGGCGGCGCCCGAGATCATGTTCTTGAGAAACTCCTTATGGCCGGGCGCGTCGATGATGATGTATTGGCGCCCCTTCCAGGTGAAAAACGTGCGGGCCGTGTCGATCGTGATCCCTTGCTCCTGCTCCTCCAGAAAGGCATCGAAGAGGAACGCATACTCGAACTCCTTGCCCTGCTGTCGGCAGATAGCCTGCACTTTTTCCAACTTCCCGTCCGGGAGGGAGCCGGTGTCGGCATAGAGGCGGCCCAGCAGGGTGGACTTGCCGTGGTCCACATGTCCGACGATGACGATGTTGAGGTTTTCCGTGGGTTTGGTCTGTACAGCGGTCATCACATGTACCCGTCTTTGCGCAGGAGTTCCATCCCGCGCCCCTCGTCCTGGGCCCGCCCGGCCCGCTCGGCGACCGTGGTGTGGCGCAGCTCTTCGAGGATGTCATCCACCGTCTTGGCCGTGGACTTGATCGGGGTGGTGCAGGGGGCGCAGCCCAGGCTGCGGTATCTCGTGCCGTCGCCTTTATCCAGGTAGAGGTCCATAAAGGGAATGTTCTCGTACTTGATGTATTCCCAGATGTTGATCTCCGTCCAATCCAGCAGCGGGTGAATCCGGATATGCGTGCCCGGCGGGAACGCGGTCTTGAACTGGTCCCAGAGCTCCGGCGGCTGATCCCGGAAGTCCCAGTCTCCGTGCTTGTCGCGCGGCGAGAAGTATCGCTCCTTGGCTCTCGTGCCCTCCTCGTCGGCCCGCACGCCCAAAATGATACCCGTGTAGCCCTTCTGCTCGATGAGTTGCTTCAGCCCGTTCGTCTTGAGCGCCGTGCAGCAGGCGACTCGCCCCAGCGTATGGTTCATGCCGGCCGCAAGGGCTTCCTTGTTCTGGCCGACGACCAAGTTCAACCGCCATTCCCGGGCCAACCGGTCCCGGTACTCGATCATCGCGGGAATCTTGTAACTGGTATCCACGTGGAGCAGCGGAAACGGCACGTGGCCGAAGAAAGCCTTGCGCGCCAGCCAGAGCAGCACGGTCGAGTCCTTCCCCATGGACCAGAGCATGGCCAGGTTGTCGAAATGTTTGTAGGCTTCCCGCAGAATGTAGACGCTTTGGTCTTCGAGCTGGCGGAGGTGCTTCATGATCGAGTTTTTAGTTTTGAGTGTTTAGTTTCAAGTTGCCGGACATCAACTCGGCGCTCAGGATTTGGCCGAAGCTGCGACAGCCGGTTCTCCGGCCGTCGTGAGTTCGGCCAGCTTTCGCGCCGCGGCGCCGCTGTCCATCGCTTGTTGCGCGACCGGAACTCCCGCTGCAATCGAGGCCGCTTTGCCGGCTGCATAGAGCAACATCGCCGCGTTCAAGATCACCCAATCCCGCTGGCCGCCTGGTACCTCTCGGTGCAGGATGCGCCGCAACAAGGTCGCCTCCTGGTCCAGCTGCCCCGGGGGAAACCCGGCCATGGTCTGAAAGCTTCCCAGAGGGAGCCCCGCATCTTTAGGCGCAAGCGTCAATGGGGTGATGCGCTCCTCACGGACTTCGAGGACCTTGGTCGCCGACGCGATGGACAGCTCCGGCTCGCCCTCCGATCCTCGGATGATCAACGCCCGCTTGCTACCCAGCATGAGCAAGGCCTCGGCCGTCTTTTCGAAGTAGGGGGGATGGCTCAGGCCGATCACCTGCGAGGCGGCCCTGGCCGGGTTCAGCATTTTCGCCACCGGATGAAAGAGGCTCCTGACCCCCAACTCGCGCCGCAGATCCAGAAACCGGCCGACCGGCGGGTGGTAAAGAGAAATATCCAGATAGGCAAACCCCTTCGCGGTCACTTCCTCGGCGACCTGCTTCGGTGGCAAGTCGGTCGGGATGCCGAGTTTGACCAATATCTCGACGGTCCCGGGCCGTTCCGGAATGCCTTCATGCCCATGCATCAGGATCGAGGCGCCGGCAGCTGCGGCCACAATCGCGGCCCCCACGGACACATGGAAAGTATCTTGCTTCCCTGCGTACGTCGGCAGATCCACCAGCGGCAGCTGACGCGGCACCGGCAGAGGCGGGACATACTCGCGTACCGCCGAGGTGAAGGCCGCCAATTCCGTGATCGACTCCATCTTCACCCGCATCGCGAGCAGAAACGCACCGATCTGCGCCGGTGTGGCCTGGCCTTCGACGAGCAGCCGCATCGCCTGCTTGGCCTCTTCCCAGGTCAGATCCTTGGAGGCCTTCTGACCCTTGCCGATTTTGGCGATGAATTGCGAGAATTCCGTCATAAGCCGTCAACCATTAGTCATTCGCTCTCATTTTTGTCTTAAAACGTCAGCACCTGATCCGCCGGCGCGACCGCTTCCTTCCAGAAGGCCTCGGCCTTCTGCACCTCGTCCAGTTCGGGCAGCAACTGTTCCACGCCTATCTCGAAGTACTCGAGCGTGTCGCGGCAAATCGCAAGTTTGACGTCTCCCGCTTCTTTGACCTCCCGCAGGACCGCCGGGACGTCATGCCGCTTCCGCTCCCGCAGCAGATCGCGGACCCTCGACTCGCGCCCTTTGTAGGCGTCTGAGAACGTCAACTGCTTTACCTTGTCATGCGTCAATTTGGACGCCGCTTCGTCCCGAAACAGCACGCTGACCTGCGCGCCGGATGCAGCGGCAATGCGCACCAATTCGCAGACCTGGAGCAGATTGTTGTAGCTTCCCCCGGTCACGATCACGGCCAGTTTCTTCATCTCTCGAACCTCACCGCGAATGATGAATGCTGAATGATGAGTGATGAATGACGGTTCCGGTTGAATTCATCATTCAGCGTTTACTTGTGCAAGCCACACTCGGTTTTCGCGAAGTTCTGCCATCGGCCGGATCGCGGGTCGGCACCGGGCTGGACCGGCGCCGTGCAATGGGTGCAGCCGATGCTGGGATAGTCGCGGTCGTGCAGCCGGTTGTAAGGCACTTCGTAGACCTTGATGTAGGCCCAGACCTCCGCCACCGTCCAGCGAGCCAGCGGGTTGAACTTGACCAACTGAAATTTCTTGTCCCATTCCACCAAACCAGCGTTGGCGCGGGTCGGCGCCTGGTCGCGCCGGACGCCGGTGATCCAGGCCTCGTAGCCGCCCAGCACCCGGGTCAACGGCTCGACCTTGCGGAGCTGGCAACATTGGTCCGGCTGCCTGGCCCAGAGTCGCTCTCCATATTGAGCCGCCTGCTGCTCGGGCGTCAGCAACGATTTCACCTGGATCACTTGCGCGGGACGCAACCCGTACTTGGCCACAATCCGGTCCCGCACCTCATGGGTCTCGGGAAACAGGAAGTCCGTATCCAGGTAAAAGAGCGGCGCGTTGGGGTCCAGCCGATGGATCATGTCCACCAGCGCCACGTCTTCCGCTCCGAAGCTGCAGGCCAGGACAATGCGTCCGCGATACCGCTCCAAGGCGTAGGCGAGCACGTCCTGCGGCTGTTTGGACTCGAAAGAGTCGCTCAGCGCCTTCAGTTCCTCATCGGAGGGTCTGGTCTTGACCGCCTGATCCGCCACGGTTACCCCCTAGCCTTCGACTTTCTCCACCAACACTTTGAAATGGGCTGCTTCCGGCTCCAACGGCTCTTCCAACAAAATCTTGTGTCCGTCGTTGCGCAGGCTCATCGGCACGTTCTTGATCGGCTCACCCGCGTCCAGCCAGACTTCCAGCCGCTCGCCCGCCTCCATCATTTCCAGCTTCAACTTGGTCTTCACATAATTGAGCGGGCAGGCTACGCCGCGGAGATCGTAGACCGATGCGTCCGGCCCTGCCGCAACTGGTTGGGGCGGGGCAAGGGACTTGGCATCCGCCGCCTGCGTTGCGGCTGCCTCGCCCTCGCCGGCTTGCGCCAATTTCAAGTCCTTGCCGATCTGCTCGGTCGCCGCCCGGCACACTTCCACGAATCCGCGGGCGAAGGCAATCTTGGCCTGAGCGAATTCCGGGCTGCTGTCCTTCTGGCCCAGGTCACCCGCCTGAGCGCCCAGGTTCTTATATTGGGCGGGCACGATGCTACGTTGGCCCAGCCGCCGCTCGAACTCGGTAAAGGTTTCGGCGTCCGTGGCCGGATCCAGCCCCTCGGTGACCAGCAGGGCCTTGGCCGCGGCCAGCACGGCCCGGTAGGCCTTGTTGACCGAGACGGAATACTGGTGTTTCTCGGCCAGCAACTTGGCCTGATAGAGTTCCTGCTCCGCCTCGAGGATCCGGTCACCGATCATTTCCAAAGCCCCGCCGGCACATTCCCCCGGCCCCAGATCCTCCAGGATAAATTCCTCTTCCCCTTCCCAGTCGTAATAAAAGGTTTGGTCCTCCTCGAATGTCGGCACGATCGTATAGGGGATCAATTCCTCTTTGAGCGCGATCTTCCCGGCGCGGTCGATGAACGAAGGAAAGCTCTCACCCTGCAGCCGATCACGGCGGTAGACCGCCAAGAGATGGGTGACGGCCGCCGGCACGCTTTTGGCCGGCAGTTTCACGGTCATCTGGCCGATCTTGGCCGTCCCGTTTACCTGCCCGCCCAAGTGCAGTTCATAGTGGGGCGCCACATGGTCGCCCAGACGCTTGCCCACGCCGTGCAAACCGATTGTCGCGATGTGGTGCTGGGCACAGGAGTTGTGGCAGCCGCTGATCTTGACGCTGACATCCTTCAGGTCTTCAGGCACACGGCCGGGCGGGAAGACTTCCGCCATGGCGCGCGCCAATCCCTTCGACGAGGTGATGCCCAGGCCGCAGGTGTCCGTGCCGGGGCAGGCAATGATGTCTTCCACCAGTTCCGCGCCGGGATCAGCCAGGCCCTGCGCCGCCAGGTCTTCATAGAGGGCCGGCAATTTCGTCTCCGGCACCCATCGCAGAATCAGGTTTTGGTTGATGGTGGTTCGCAAATTTCCGTTGGAATAGTCCTCGGCCAGGGCCGCGATGAACCGCATCTGCTGCGCGGTCAAATCGCCCATCTGGAGCTTGATAACCGCCGCCGCATAGCCGGGCTGCTTCTGGGGCACCACGTTGGTCCGCTTCCACATCTGATAGGGCGTTTCAGCCGCCCCGTGGCCGTTGCCCGGCGATCCGTTGCCGTTGCCCGCAGAGGCGGACGAGGGAGTCGGCATGATGAGCGGCACCGGCTCGTCGGCATGAGCGAGCAGCTTGATGGGGGCATGATCCGGCCTGGCATGGCCCAGGCTGACGTAGGCCTCTTCCCAGCGGCGCTTGAACTCGTCGAAGCCCAGCTTGTCGATCACGAATTTCATCCGGGCCTTGTTGCGGTTCTTGCGGTTGCCCAACGTATCGAAGACTTTGATGACCGCCTCGATCGTGGGGATCAATTCGTTCATCGGGACGAACTCCCGCAGCAGCTGCGCGATGCGCGGAGCCGAGCCGAGCCCGCCCCCGACGACCATGCGGAATCCGATGGTGCCATCGTCCCGCTTGGCCGCCAGGAGCCCCACGTCGTGGATCGGCGTCAGGGCGCAGTCGTGACGGCAGCCGGAGAAGGCAATCTTGAATTTCCGCGGCAGGCTCTGGTTGAGCGGGTTCCGCAACAGGTGCAAGGCCACGGTTTTCGCATAGGGCGTCACGTCGAACACCTCGCCCTGGCAGACCCCGGCCAGGTGGCAGGCCGTCACGTTGCGCACCGTGTTCGCGCAAGCCTCTCTGGTGGTCACGCCGACTTCGGCCAGCCCGCGCATGACCGTGCCGACGTCCTTCAACTCGACGAAATGGAGCTGGATGTCCTGGCGCGTCGTCACGTGTCCCACGCCGGTCCCATACCGGTCCGCCAGTTCGGCCACGCGCCGCAACTGGTTGGCATTCAACCCGCCGAAGGGGATCTTGATCCGCACCATCTGCACGCCGGGCTGGCGCTGCCCGTAAATCCCATGCTGCAACCGGAAGGGTTTGAACAGGTCGTTGGACAGGTCCCCGGCCTGGAGGCGCTGGGCTTCGCCTTCGAAGGTCTCGATTTCTTCGAGAATGTCCGGCGGAATGGGAACGGTCTGTATGGCTACAGGTTGCGTCGTTCGCGCGACACTCATAAGCAAGCCTCGCAATAGCTAAGAAGCGCTCAGCTGTCAGCTATGGGCTGCAGGCTGACGGCTTCTTTGGATTCAGATGTGGTACATGAGGGTTCGTTCACGATCAAGCTGTTGGTGCCGCTCCGCCAGTTCGCGAAGCGTCACGGAGGTCAAGACGCCCAGTTCCGCCTGGCGGACCTGCTCCCAGACATCGGCCAAGAGCAAGGCCGGTTTGGACAGTCCCTGTAGCTGACGTGTGGTCCCTCTGTGGCCGTTCGGCTGCGAGAGGGTCCCGTCCAACGCCTCCACAATATCAGCCAACGAGATTTCTTCCGGCAGTTTTCCCAACAGATAGCCTCCCTGGGCACCGCGAAGGCTATCGACCAACCCGGCGTTCTTCATTACATTCAGCACCTGCTCGAGAAAACGGAGCGGAATGGCCTGACGCTTGGCAATCATTTTCGCCTGCACAGGCGATGTGCCGCCATTCAACGCCAAATCCAGCGCCGCGAGAATTCCATATGTGGCCTTCAGCGAGATTTTCACAATTCCCTATTCACGAGTATTCCGATAGGAAATAAGAGGTGGTAATTTATACAGGTCGTTAGCCAGGAATGTCAAGTCGTCTCTCGGGCCGCAGGGTTATTTTATTTTCAATCTTCTTTGCCTGAGCACATACACCCATGATGGTCTTTGCTTTGGGTTCCGTCCTCTGCCTTCGGCGCCAGCACGTGACGGATTCTGTTTTTTCAGCCTCGGGCATGTTAGCATGGTCAATGACATACTGACGTGCTTCCGATTCCTTGGCGCAAAAAGAACAAAACCTGTCATCGCGTGCCAATTTTCAGATCCTATTCCCGTCCCCTGAATCAAGATAGCGCCAAAACTGGCCGACATTATACAAAGCCCTGGCCGCGGAGCTGTGGCACTACAGTTGCTTGTCCATCGGCTGGCCCTAGCGAGATGGGCCGATTTAATCGTTGACTTGGCGGAATCCTGTGGAGGATAATCCCGCCCTCTTCTTCGTGGTGCCTTCATGTCGATCCGCACATCCGTCGTCAGCATTCTATTGCTCACTGCCGATCCCGACCTCCAGGCCCAAATCAAACGGGACTTCAAGGATGCCTCGATCACCGTAGCCAAGGACTTGGCGTCGTTGCCTCGATCTGCGGCCAAGCGGACCTTTGACGGCGTGATCATCGAAACCAAGCGGAACCAACCCCAGGAGTTGGCGGAACTTTTACGGCACATCGATCCGGCCAAAACGGTCGTTATCGCCGGGGCACGGGCAACCCTTCGGCAGACACACCGTATGTTCCACGCCCTGTCGAATGGCGCAGGACCGTCGGCCAACCATGCCGATCCGAATTTTTCGCTGGACGACTATATCAAATCGAAGTTGAGGGACTTCGTCAGGGGGATGAAGAACGGTTCCGCCCGCGATTTGCACCCGATTCTGATTAAGGCCGTGGAAGAACCCTTGATTACGCTCGTCTTGAGAGAAACCAACGGGAATCAGATGCAAGCTGCGGATCTGCTGGGCATGAACCGCAATACGCTCCGCAAGAAAATCAACGAGTTCCGGATTTCCGTCAAACGGGAACGAGCACACCACACCTAGTACCAAGCCGCGCCGACAGGACAAGCCACAGCAGAAACAGAGACACAGTCGGTCTCATTTACCGGCCTCTATCCAGGCGAAATTCTTGACAGTGCAGACCGGGCTATATTAGCATGGCCCCGTAACGTTAGGCGCGTAGCTCAGGGGGAGAGCGCTACCTTGACACGGTAGAGGTCGACGGTTCAAGACCGTCCGCGCCTACCATTTTGTTGTTGGTGGAATAAGGGCATCAGGTCGCCGGGGACGAGAACCCCTTCGATTGCGGGAGACGGAATCAGATGCAAGGTCGCAGGCTACAGAGGACCACAGGCGCAGTGACATCCATGCGTTGAAGGTTTCTGCAAGCCAGTCTGGCCGCAGGTGATTTCGGAACGCCTCCCGTAGGAGCGAAGAGGTTCCAAGAGACGAGTCCCGCGGCAACCATGGTGCCTTTTCTTATTTGAACCCTATGCCTCTCGAGACCCAACAGATTCAGATTACCTTCCTGGATGGGACCACCCGTCAAGTGCCGGCCGGCTGCACTGTCGGGGAGGCCCTTCGAGGGACGGGCGGCACCCTCGGCCCTGACGTCCTGGCCGCAAAGGTCAACGGCAAGCCCGTAGACCTGAACTGGAGCCTGACCGAAAGCGCCACGGTGGAGCCGATCACCTTCGCCTCCCCGGAGGGCAAAGAGGTTTATCGACACAGCAGCACCCACATCATGGCCCAGGCGGTCAAGGAAGTGTTTCCCTCGGCCCAAGTCACCATCGGCCCGGCCATTGAAGAAGGTTTCTATTACGACTTTGCCTTCGAACGGCCTTTCACTCCGGACGATCTGGCTAAGATCGAAGCGCGCGCCGTGGAACTCATCAAGGCCAATCGCCCCTTCAAGCGGTTGGAGATGCGCCGCTGGGATGCCATCAATTTCTTCAAACAGCGCGGCGAGTTGTATAAGGCGGAAATCCTCGAGGGCATCGAAGATGAAACCGTGTCCCTCTATGACCAGGGTGAGTTCATCGACCTCTGTCGCGGGCCGCATCTGCCGACCACCGGACGAGTCGGAGCCTTCAAGCTGCTCACCAGCGCCGGCGCCTACTGGCGGGGCGACGAGCGCAACCCGATGTTGCAGCGGATCTACGGGACTTCGTTCCCAACGCAGGCAGAGCTGGATGCGCACCTCGCGAAGCTCGAAGAGATCAAGCGTCGTGACCATCGGAAGCTGGGCAAAGAGCTCGATCTGATCACGATTCAGGACGAGATCGGGCCCGGCCTGGTCCTCTGGCACCCCAAGGGCGCCCTGATTCGTCTCCTCATCGAAAATTTCTGGCGCGAACAGCACCTGAAGCAGGGCTACGAGCTGGTCTACTCTCCCCATGTTGCGCGGTTGGATTTGTGGAAAACCAGCGGGCACGTGGACTATTACCGGGACAACATGTTCGCCACGATGAAGGTGGAGGCCAGCGAGTACCAGCTCAAGCCGATGAACTGCCCGTTCCATATCATGATTTACAAGTCCCATCTGAGAAGCTATCGGGACCTGCCGATCCGGTACGGCGAGCTGGGAACCGTCTACCGGTACGAGCGGACCGGCGTCTTGCATGGCCTGTTACGGGTACGCGGATTTACCCAAGACGACGCCCATCTGTTCTGCCGTCCCGATCAGATCGAGACGGAGGTCAGCCGGGTCCTGGACTTTACTTTTTTCGTGCTCCGGACGTTCGGCTTTTCCGAGTTCGAGGTCTATGTATCCACCAAGCCCGACAAGGCGGTCGGGTCGCCCGAGAACTGGGCCTTGGCGACCAGCGCGTTGGAAGCGGCTCTCAAGGGACGGGGCGTGGCCTACGAGATTGACCCGGGCGAGGGCGTCTTCTACGGCCCCAAGATCGACATCAAGATCAAGGACGTGCTTGGACGGGCTTGGCAATGTTCCACGGTCCAGGTGGATTTCAATAACCCCGAACGGTTCGGGCTGACTTACACCGGCGAGGACGGGAAAGCCCACCAGCCGATCATGATCCACAGAGCCCTGATGGGGTCCATCGAGCGCTTCTTCGGCATTTTGGTAGAGCATTACGCCGGGGCGTTCCCGACTTGGCTCGCTCCGGTCCAGGCCATCGTGCTGCCCATCAGCGAGCACCAGCATGACTATGCGTCGAAGGTCATGGCTCTGCTCAAAGCGGCCGGGCTTCGTGTCGAAGCTGATCTGCGCAACGAAAAAGCCGGCTATAAAATTCGTGAAGCAGAAAAGGCCAAAATTCCCTATATGCTCGTCGTTGGCGCCCGCGAGCAACAGGCCGAGTCCGTGTCGATCCGCAGACGCGGCGGCGAAGACAAGGGCAGCCTGGCGGTCCCGGCGGCGATCGAGCTAATCCGGGCCGACCTGGCCAAGAGCATGGCGTCCGAATAACCTTTTTCCTGAGAGGTGCCGTATCGTCCCCAAACTGCGTGTGAATCGTGAAATCCGAGTCCGGGAGGTGCGTGTGATCGGACCCGAGGGTGAGCAACTGGGCATCCTGCCCACCCCCGATGCGTTCAAGAAAGCCCAGGATCTGGGTTACGATCTCGTCGAAGTGGCGCCGACATCGGTGCCGCCGGTCTGCCGGATCATGGATCACGGCAAGTACAAGTATGAGCTCCAGAAAAAGGAGCATCAGAGTCGGAAGCACCAAAAGTCCACGCAGGTCAAAGAGATCAAGCTGCGGCCCCGCACCGACAAACACGACCTGGAGATCAAGATCCGCCAGGTCAAAGAGTTCCTGGCGGACGGCAACAAGACCAAGGTCACGGTCACGTTCCGCGGACGCGAGATGGCGAACCAGGAAATGGGGCGCACGATGATGAACACCGTGATGCAGCAGTTGATGGAAAACGGGACCATCGAGTACGCGCCCAGAATGGAAGGGCGCAGTCTGATCATGATCGTCGCGCCCAAATGAAATGAGCGGCGCACGCGCGCAATGCGGCGCAGCCGGCGCCGCGAGAGGCGTCACCCGACGCGCAAGAACCTTGGAAAGGGAGAACAACACATGGCAGGCCTGAAACTAAAAACGCACAGCGGCGCCAGCAAGCGCCTCAGCAGGACCGGCAGCGGCAAGCTGCGGCGGCGCAAGGCCGGGAAGCGGCACATCCTGACCAGCAAGGCGCGCGACCGCAAACGGAGACTCAAAGGCACGGCACCGGTGGATCACACCATGACGCTGTCGATGAACCGGCTGCTGCCCTACAACTGAGCCATCAACACCGGCTTCGAGCCGAGAGGAAGAGGAGTACCGACACATGCCACGCGTAAAAGGCGGTCCCAAGACCAGGCAGCGACGCAAAAAGCGGATTAAACTGGCGAAGGGCCAGTACGGGGGAAAGAGCCGGCTGTTCCGGAGCGCCACGGAATCCGTGGACAAGGGCCAGACCTATGCCTATGCCGAACGGAAAAAGCGAAAGCGGAATTTCAGGCGACTCTGGGTCACTCGGATCAGCGCGGCGGTGCGCCAGCACGGCTTGACCTACAGCCGCTTCATCAACGCGCTGAAAAAGGCCAATGTCCTGCTGGATCGGAAGGTACTGTCGGACATGGCGATCAAGGACCCGGCGGGATTCGACCAACTGGCCACCCTGGCCAAGCAGACCGCCTCGGCCTAGCGGAGGATTGTGGGTTGTGAGTGTTGGGTGATCGCCCAGCACTCATAACTCCACCTTGTCACGGCTTTTCCGTCAGCGCATCCACCTCCAGCTCGAAGACCACCGCCGGCATGGTCACCTGCCACTGCTCCAGCACTTCGGGGTGCAGCTCGCCGATCAAGCCGATCGCGTGCCCATGGAGCAGAATCTGCCCGGCCCGGCCCGGTAGAAACGACGGGTGGCTGATCGGCTCCAGGCCGTACGGGCAATTCAAGTAAAACAAGAGAAGGTCCAGACTCGAATGGACCTCGGAAAAATTCGCAGTGGCATGGGCGATCAGCGCCCCGAGTGCCACTCGCGTCCGCGATCCGAATTCTTCCGTCTCGTCAGGCACCGCCACCTCGCCGACTTCGAAGAGTCGGTGCGGGTAGAAGGAGCGGGTGGACGCCGCTTCCACCCTCAGCAGCGACGGCACGATCCACTGCCGCAGGCAGCTGAAGGTCAGGGACATGGCGTTGTCCACTTCCACGATGCGGTCCCACTCGCTCCCGGCAAGCCGCATGCGCTCGACCAGCTCCTGCCGCGAGGCCAGGATATTGGCTATGATCTCTTGAAAGCCCATCCCGACCATCAGATCGCGTATCCGGTCGGACATCTGCTCCACGCGAGACAGGCCGCCCACGGTAAACTGAGACGGCATCACCGGCTCAAACGACCCGTACCCGCGGCTGATCGCCACGTCTTCCACCACATCCACCGCATGCATCAGATCGTTCCGGTAGGGGGGCAGCTTGACCGTCAGCTTGTCCTTCGCTCCGCGGACCTCGCACCCGTACCCCGAGAGCGCTTCACGGATCTGGCTCGACTCCAACGGCATTCCCAGCGCGTCCCGGATCGCCTGGATGGGAATGGACTGCGGCCGGCCGAAATCCAGCGGCGTGGGCATGGATTTCCCCAAGGCCGTTTCGTAGGGATAGGTCACTTGAACCGGTTCAATGACCGCGCCTCGATCGGCCAGATTGACCGCGAGAATGTTCAACGTCAGCACGACCATCGACAGATCGGTGCCGGTGACTTCCACGAAAAGCTCCCGGTCTCCGACCCGCACTTCCCCGATCTCCCGGCTGTTGATGATCGGAGGGAGCGAGAGGACCTGTCCTTCATCGTCCCGCAGGAGCGGTACCCGATCATGGCCCGCGATCAACGCCCCATACTCCAACCCTTTGGGATGCACGGCCAAAATCTCGCGCAACGACATCTTCTCGTCGAATCCCAGGGGGGTAAATCGGGCCCCCTCGGGGCTGACCAGATCGTAGGTGACCGGGAACACGATCGCCGGGAGGCGATAGAGCCCGATCGACACCGTGCTGCGCTTGCGCCCGAAGATGTCGGCCAGCTTCTCTTGGACCTGGATCAATTGCGCCAAGCCGGCCTCGGTCACCGCATAGCCGCAAGCCGTGCAGGCCGCCACATAGGGGCGAATCTTCTCCAGGCCCGGCGTCACGAGCAGCCGCCGTTTTCCCTGCGGCTTCGCGCCGAAGAATGGATAGGTCGGCGCGGCGCCGGTCAGCTTGATCCGAATCTGACGGGCGACGCCTTCGGCCGACCAGAGATCGGGCCGGTTACTGTCCTGCAGTTCAACCCGTACTTCGCCCTGGTCGCCATCTTGGTCCTTCAGTTCGCCCTTGACTAGGGGCAGCAGGGGTTCCAGGCTTCCGGCGGTCAACACGTTCCGGCCGGCCGTGGCTTCCTTGAGCGCGTTCGGCCCAAGGAGCTGTTCGAAGTCTTTCAGGTTGATGGAAATGGTCGGCATGTCTTACGGAATCCAATGATGCATGCTGAACGATGAATGCTGAATGGCAGAGGTCCGGACTCTTTCATTCATCATTTATCGTTCCGCGTTCATCGTTCTCGGTTAGAAGTGTCCGCGGGTGGTCCGCAACATGTCCAAGTCGGTGGAGAACAAGTCGCGAATATCGTGGATGCCCAACGCCACCATGGCCATCCGGTCCAACCCCAGCCCCCAGGCAATCACCGGCACCTCGACGCCCAGCGGCAACGTCACCTCCGGACGAAACAATCCGGCCCCGCCCAGCTCCATCCATCCCAGCTCGGGGTGCCGGACATGGAGTTCGACGGACGGTTCGGTGAAAGGGAAATAGGCCGGCAGAAACCGGCTTTCCTTCGCTTGCGCCATTTCGACGGCGAATAAGTTCAGCAGCCCCAGCAGCGTGCGAAAATTGATGTCCGGGCCCAGCACGATCCCTTCGACCTGAAAGAAATCGCAGGCGTGCGTGGCGTCCACGGCGTCGTAACGGAAACAGCGGGCGATCGAGAAATATTTCCCCGGGACCGCCGGGTTGGAGGCGAGCGTGTGGGCCGACACGGCCGTGCCCTGGCTTCTCAATACCAGGCGTTGAGCCCGCTCGCGATCATAGTGATACCCCCAGCCGGTGGACCCCGTCTCGCCTCCGGATTCATGGGTCGCGGCGACACGCGCGATCCGCGTCGCGGTGACCATGTCGTTCCGCGCGTGGGTCGGGGCCTTGACGAAATACACGTCGTGGATGGCGCGCGCCGGATGGAACTGCGGCATGTACAGCGCGTCCATGTTCCAGAACTCGGTTTCCACAAGGGAGCCCCGCATTTCCTGGAACCCCATGCTGACCAGCTTGCGTTTGACCAAATCGAGGAACTCCCGATACGGATGCCGCCGTCCCGCGGACAGACGAGGCGGGCGCAGGCTGATCGTGTATTGCCGGAAGCGTTTGGTCCGCCAGGACCCGTCCTTGAGCAGCTCCGGCGTCAGTTGCGACACCTCGTCGCCCAACCCCTGGGTCGCAATCACCCGCGCCGCGTCCTGTCCGGCCTCGGTCAGCTGATACCGGCGTTCCACCCGGTCATCGATCCGGAAGGGTTCGTTGGGATTGCCGCGCTTCACGGCATACTGTTCGATGACCCGGCGCAGGGCCTCGGGAAACGCGTGGAGTTCCCTGGGCGCCCCGTGAAGATCCTTCAGCAAAGTGCGCAACGACTCGGTCAGGGGACTGGGCGCTCCCGTGGCCTCCACATGACCGCCCGCGACGATCCGAATCGCGCCTTCCTTCTTCAAGCTGCCGACGGCCCCGCTCATTTCGCTGGGCTCCAGCCCCTCGCGCACCTGAAGATCCTGGATCGTGACGCGCTTCCCTGTCTGCTTGGCGTCTCGAACCACCGACAGAATGCGCTCGATCGGCGCATACTTCTCGAAATACCGTTCGCCCACCTTGCTCAACGACGCGATCGGCGTGACGACTTCGGATTCCACCCGGATCAGCGCTTTTGCCAGCAGCCATTCGACGGCCATGCTGAGCTGGGAGGGCTCCAAGCCGGCCGCGTGCCCGATATCCTCCTGGCGAAGCGGACGAGACTGGAGTGCCTGATGCTGACTGAGGGCGATCAGGACCTTGATCTCGAGGGGATGGAGGCTGCCAATCTGAGCGTGGGGATCCACCGGGCCTCCGTTCAGTGCCGACGCGCCGGCCGGCCGGCCGGGGACACGCCGGATGCGGGGGCCGTATGATGAGCGGCCTGCCGCAATGCGCCGATCACCGCGCCATAGTCCGCGCTGCAGAAGATCGCCGAGCCGGACACCAAGACATCGGCTCCGGCGGCAATGATTCGCCCGGCGTTTTCGACTTTGACGCCGCCGTCCACTTCCAGCAACGCGCCGCTGCCGGCCTGGTCGATACGCTGCCTGGCCCGGGCGATCTTGCCCAATACCGACGGGATAAACTGTTGCCCCCCGAACCCCGGATTCACCGACATGATCAACAGCAAGTCCGCCTCGACGAGGATTTCCTCCACCGTCTCCAGCGAGGTCGCCGGATTCAGGGTCACCCCGGCCTTGACGCCTCGTTCCTTGATGGACTGGACCGTGCGATGGAGGTGCGGGCAGGTTTCCACATGGACCGTCAGGTACGTGGCCCCGGCCTCCGCAAATTCGGGGATGAACGCATCGGGATTCGTCATCATGAGATGCACATCCAACGGAAGCTTGGTCACCTTGCGCAAGGCTTCGACGATCGGCGGCCCCACCGTCAGGTTGGGGACGAAGTGGCCGTCCATGACGTCCACGTGCAGCCAGTCGGCGCCGGCCGCCTCGACGCGGGCGACCTCATCGGCCAACCGGGCAAAATCGGCGGAGAGAATGGACGGAGCAATGCGCGGAGCGGGACGTCCCATCACGCACCGGCCTTTCTGAGTCTGGACGCAAAAAATCCGTCCATGGAAAAGCCATTCCCCGCCGTCGAAAAATCGCCAAGCGGGGTGAGCAACCCCCGACCGCTCTCCGGCAGGACAGCCGATACCGATTCTCTTCGGAACTCCGCGTGCTTACTCAGGAATTGATCGACCACGTCGGTGGTCTCCTCCGGTTCAGTGGAACAGGTACTATAGACTAAGCAGCCGCCGGGCCGCAAGAGACGAGACACGGCGATGAGCAGACGGAGTTGCCGTTTGTGGTGAGAGGGAAGCCGCTCCGCTTGTTTTTGCCACTTCCCTTCCGGGTGACGTCGCAAGACGCCCAACCCGCTGCAGGGCGCGTCCAACAAAATGCGATCGAACAGCACCGCGGAGGGCGCGGAGGAGAGGGGCTGACCCGTCCTGTTCGCCGGCTCCGCCTGCGCCGCATCTCCCACGAGGGGCGTAACGATCCGGACCCCGAGCCGCGCGCAGTTTTCTTCAAGCCTCCGGAGACGGTCCCGACTCTGGTCCATGGCCACCACGTCGCCCCGATTTTCCATCAAGGCGGCCAGGCCCGTCGATTTTCCTCCCGGAGCGGCACAGGCATCCAAGATCCGCTCACCCGGCTGCGGGTCCAGCAATGTCGCCACCAGTTGGGCCGCTTCATCCTCGACGTAGAACAAGCCCTCGCTGAACTGGGGAATGTCGGCCACCGTTCCACACTTCTCCAGCACCAACCCGAATGGACTGACCGCCGTACGGGTGACCTGATAGCCGCTCCGCTGCAGGTCCTCGGCCAGGGCTTCACGGGTGGTCCGCAAGCGGTTGACCCGGATCGTCAACGGTGGAATCTCCAACGTGGCTCGGCAGAGCCGCTCCGCTTGGACCGCGCCGAAACGCGCCAGCCATCGGTCGACGAGCCAGGCGGGGCAGGCATACTGCAGCGAGAGACGCGTCGCCGGCTCCCGCTCATGGTCGGGCCAAGCCGGGGCCGGCTGCCGGATCAAGCTGCGGAGCACCGCATTGGTAAAGCCGGACCATCGCGCGCCTGCGCCAGGACTGGCTTTCACAAGAACGACCGCTTCGTTGACCGCAGCGGACGGAGGGATCCGATCGAGATAGAGCAATTGGTAGGCCGCCATCCGCAGAACCGCCTGCACAGAGAGCGGGAGGCGACGGACCGGCCGGTCCGCCACATGATCGAGCCGCCAGTCGAGGGTCAAGCGGTGACGGAGCACCCCATAGACCAGCTCCACCGCCAGAGCCCGATCACGCACATCCAGCGAGGCTCGGGCGAAACTCCGATCAAGGGCTTCGTCGGCATAGGCGTGAGCGCGTTCAACGGTTAGCAGCGCCTCCAACGCCGCCGCCCTCGCCCCTGGCAACGGCTTCATGGAGCCGGGGTCGATGGCGGAGGCCCGAGCCGGAGCCCCGACTCCAGCGTATGGCCGGCCAAGTATTGCGCGACGGACATCCGCCGACTGTTCGCCGGCTGAAACTCCGTAATGCGCAGCACTCCCGAGCCGGTTTGCACCAGCAGCGCATCCTTGCCGGCAGCCAGCAGCGTGCCCGGAACGGCCGGCTGGCCTGTCCCCGACGCGGCCGGCTCAACGGCGTCGGCCTTCCAGAGGCTCCAGCGTTCCGGTCCTCTATACGTATAGGCGCCCGGCCAGGGCGACAACCCACGCACCCGGTTGGCAATCGCGACGGCCGGCAACGTCCAGTCGATCGCGCCATCTTCCTTCTTCAACAGCGGCGCCATCGTGGCCTGGGCATGATCCTGCGGACGGGGAGCGAGGTCGCCCGCGTCGAGGCGACGGAGGGTGTCCAGCAGCAGCCGGCCCCCGACCTCGGCGAGTTTGCTCGACAGGGTGCCGGCCGTATCGTCCGGCGCGATGGGGACCGGCTCCTGCAGCAAAATGGCGCCCGTATCCATCCCCTCGTCCATCTGCATCGTGGTAATCCCGGTTTCCCGCTCCCCGTTGATGACCGCCCATTGGATCGGCCCGGCCCCGCGGTACTTGGGGAGCAGGGACGCATGGACATTGACACAACCCCTGGGAGGCAAATCCAAAATGATCTTGGGCAGGATACGGCCGAACGCCGCCACCACGATCACCTCCGGCTGCCAGGCCTGCAGCGCGGCCACAAAGCCTGGATCTTTCATCTTCAGCGGCTGCAGGATCGGAATCTGCGCCCGCTGGGCGACGAGCTTGACCGGGGAGGCCACCACCTCCTGCCCTCGCCCCTTGGGCCGATCCGGCTGCGTGACCACGCCGACGACGTCGTGCGGCGACCGTAACAGCGCATCGAGCGACGCAACCGCGAACTCCGGCGTGCCCATGAAGACAATGCGCATGCGTTGTGGTAACACGCCACCCCATGGAAATCAACCGCGGGGAACGCCATTCCCGGCTTGACAGCCCTCTATCAATTGCCCTAGGGCGATGTCTGCGAATGTACGTAGCCGAGCCATGTGGCTCACGTCCTCCTTCCTCCGTTCGACACACAGGATACGTTGCCATGCGCGTTGACCAGGCGTTGTGGACCAAGGCCACAGGATGGCAACCTTTCCCATTGGGACGCTTGGGCGCGGGCGCGCAGTTGGTCCTGCTCTTTGGCAGCCGAGCCCTTCTCAAGGACACACGGCACATCGAGGAAGTCCGGCGCGCGTATCGCCTCGCGCATTTCCTGGGTTGTTCTACGGCCGGTGAGATTTGCGGGACGCAAGTCCTGGACGATTCGCTGGTCGTCACCGCCCTGCAGTTTGACCATGCGCATATCGAGGGCACCAGTACGACCGTCGGAGAAGCCGGGACAGCTTGGCCGCCGGCCGACGCCTCGCGGAAGCGCTGCAGAAAGATGATCTCGTCCACGTCTTCGTGTTGAGCGACGGGCTGGCGGTCAACGGCAGCGAGCTGGTGAGGGGACTGACGCAAGGCCTTCCCCCGGGCATCACCGTGACGGGGGGATTGTCGGGGGACGGGGACCGATTCGAAGAAACCCTCGTGCTATGGGACGGACCGCCTGCGCAAGGCATGATTGCCGCGCTGGGTCTGTACGGAAACCGCATCAAGGTGGGGTACGGTTCGATGGGAGGCTGGGATCCGTTCGGGCCGGAGCGGCTCATCACGCGCTCGAAGGGGAACGTATTGTACGAATTGGACGGCAAATCGGCCCTGGGCTTGTATACCAGGTACCTCGGCGAGCATGCCACAGGCCTGCCGGCGACGGCGTTCTTCTATCCGCTGAGCGTCCGCATTCAAGGCGGAGAAACCGGCGTGGTCCGCACGATCTTGTCCATCAATGAACGGGACCACAGCATGACCTTCGCCGGGGACATGCCGGAAGGTGCCTATGCGCGCCTCATGAAAGCCAACTTTAACCGGCTGATCGATGGAGCGGTGGGCGCAGCCGCGGCGAGCCACAAGGCCGCCGACTCTGTGCCTCCGGACTTGGCGGTGCTCATCAGCTGCGTCGGCCGCAAGCTCGTCCTCAAGCAGCGGATCGAAGAAGAAGTCGAAGGAGTCCGGGATGTTCTGGGCGCGCAGACCCTGTTGACGGGATTCTATTCCTACGGAGAAATCTCCCCCTTCACCCTGGGCGCCAAATGTGAACTGCACAACCAGACCATGACCATCACCACCTTTTCCGAGCAATAGCCGTGCCCTACCACCGCCTGCTGGCCCGTCAGTTGAAGCAGTTTTTCCAGGGAGACTCGCCGCCGCCCAAGAACTGGCACGCATTCCTGGACGCCGTCGACAAGGCCTACCGCGAGGCCGACGAGGACCGCAGCATGTTGGAACGTTCGCTGGAATTGAGCTCCCAGGAACTGCTGCAAGCGAACTCCGAAATGCGCGCCGTCGTACAGGCCTTTCCGGACATCTTTTTTCTACTGGGCGCGGACGGTACAATCCTGGATTACAAGGGCGGAAGCGAGACTGACTTCCTTCTGCCTCCGCAACAATTGGTGGGTAAGCGAATCCAGGACATTCCCCTGGGCGAGGTCGGCAAGCGGTTCGAGTCCGCCATTCAGACCGTCCAGGACAGCAAGGGGCTCGTCAGCCTGGAATATGCCTTGTCGGTGCATCGTCAGGACGTGTTTTACGAGGCCCGACTGGTGCCGCTCCACGAGAGCCAGATCCTCGTGATCGTACGCAACATCACCGGCCGCAAACAGCTGGAGGAACAGTTGCGTCAGACCCAGAAGATGGAAGCCATCGGCAAGCTGGCAGGGGGAATCGCCCATGACTTCAACAACATTTTGACCGCGATCCTGGGATACGGCGGGCAACTGTTGCGCCGGTTGCCGGGCGATCTTCGCCTGCGGCGCCCAGCGGAAGCGATCTGCCAGGCTGCCGAGCGAGCGGCGGGCCTGACCAGACAGCTCCTCGCCTTCAGCCGCCGTCAAGTCCTGCAGCCCGCCTCGTTGGACCTCAACGTCGTGGTCGGCAATATGGTGGAGCTTTTCCAACGATTGATCGGCGAGCACATTTCGGTGGTCATGGCGCTCGACCAGGCGATCAAACCGATCAAAGCGGACCTGGTCCAACTCGAACAGGTGCTCGTCAACCTGGCCGTGAACGCTCGCGACGCCATGCCCCAAGGCGGTACCCTGACGCTCACGACGGAGAGCGTCGAACTGGACGCCGCGGCAGCCGATCGTCTCGGATGCCGGCCCGGCGCCTACGCCAAACTGATTGTGCGGGACACGGGCTGCCGCATGGACGATACCGCCCAGGCCCACTGTTTCGAACCATTCTTTACCACCAAACCGGTGGGCAAGGGAACGGGCTTGGGCCTCGCCACGGTTTATGGAGTCGTCCAACAGAGCAAGGGCGCCATCGAAGTCGACAGCGAACCGGGCCGCGGGACCGCGTTTCAGATCTACCTTCCCCTCGCTCACCATTTGGAGTCCACAGCACACCAGCTATACGACGAACCCTTGTCGGAAACCGGCTCGGAAACCATCCTGTTGGTCGAGGATGAAGCGACGCTTCGAGAGCTGATTCGCGACACGCTGCAGGAAAACGGCTATGTCGTGCTGGAAGCCTGCAATGCCGAGGAAGCGTTACAACTGGAGCGGCAATCGGCTAGCCCGATCCAATTGCTCCTGACCGATGTGGTCATGCCGGGCATGAACGGGTGGGAGTTGGCCGAATGCCTCTTGGAGTCCAACCCGCAGCTCAAAGTGCTCTACATATCCGGCTACACGGACGATACGATCGTCCAAAATGGCATACTGGAACAAGGCATTCCCTTTCTCCTCAAGCCCTTTACGCCCCCCGTGCTCGAACGCAAAGTCCGCCAAGTGTTGGCGGCGCCTCCGAAGCCATAATCCATTCCGTCCGCATGTCCGCGCCGAGCTGTCTTGACTTCGGTCCATTCCGGTTGTTACTATCCGCGCGCGGGGTGGAGCAGCCTGGTAGCTCGTTGGGCTCATAACCCAAAGGTCGAAGGTTCAAATCCTTCCCCCGCAACCAACGAAACCTCAGCAAGAGTGAAGGCCCTGGCCGTAATCCGGTCGGGGCTTTTGTGTTTTCAGATCACTTACTAGCTTCGTGCCCTTCTGGCGACATTCTGGCAGTACTATCGGCAAGCTTCCAAATGTCTTCGTATCTTTCTTGGATTTTCCGGAGATTATCAGCCGTTTGGAGACTGCTCTGTTGAAGGTCGTATTCCACCTCCAACATCTTTTCCATGGCCTCACACGCATAGGTGATCGCGATCAAATTCGAGGGATCATGATGAGCAGAAGTCTTCTTCAAGTGTGCAGCTGAGCCCTGGGCTTGGATATCTTTTCTGACCCCGAAACAGAAGTCCAGGAGATCTTTACGCAAATCGAGGCGCGGCTTTCTGTCGACGGTGTGGCCAGCAAGCCGCGCCGTTCTAATCTTGTCCATCATTTCCGTCATGCGCGCTTTGAGCAGCTCATACTGCAAGAGGACCTCCGTATTCTTCTGCCTTTCACCTGCCAGGGCAATCCCGCTGGGAGCCACTAAACCTATCAGCACGAGTAATAAAGCCAACCGTCCTGCATGCATCACTGTTTTCATGAAATCACCTCTCGGTTCACAACTTGTCTGTTTATCCCGCTTGGGAAGGGTAATGCCTCTCACCTGAGAGTAGATCGAATCTCCACTTTCATTCCCTCGGCTTCTGTGAGTTCAGCATCTTTTCCGCCTTTTGGCGATGATCGGCCGCAAGCTGCAGGAAATCTTCGGCTTGCTTGCGGCGTAGTTGTGCGACGACCCTAAGGCCAGCGCGTCGAAACTCTTTTGGATCCTCCAATGGGGTAATCACTGCAGCTTCTTGCTCATACCTGGAGGCTTGAATCTCTAGCCGTTGTGCTTGCCTCTGATAGAGCAACGCGGCCGCAAGATAGTCCTCAGCCGACGCATTGGATGCGAGCTTATTCTCAAGCTGCTCCAGGTCCTCCTGCCGATCAAGAGTGGAGCATCCTGCTAGGCTCCCCACAACAAGCATGACGGCAGACACCACGGCCAGTAGAGCTCTAGTCCTACGCTCAGAGTGTCCTCGCATTCGGCTTCCCATCATCCTTGCTCCTTGTCACTCCAGCAGTCTTCACAACTCACTTTCCACTATCCTTTCAGTCTCCTTCCCGACCAGGCTGCCCATGACGGTGCGTTGTTCGGAACGCTGGTTTGACTCGTGAGTAACCGCATGCTTGTCCAAGGCTTTCCTGTGGGCCACCCATAAACGATCGAGTTACACATCGTAGTACAAGAAGAACTCATAGGGATGCGGCCGCAACCGCATGGTATCGACCTCTTTCGTCCGCTTGTAGCTGATCCAGGCCTCGATCAAATCCTCGCTGAACACCCCGCCCTTCAGCAGGAACTGATGGTCCTTCTCCAGGTGGG